>JAGVEE010000397.1 GCA_020058405.1 Sphingobacteriales bacterium | reverse complement strand
TTTGAAATATCTCTTTCTCTAATTCCATGGTTTTTAGTTTAGTTATTTAAATATACAATAATCATTCATTAATTATTCTATGGGTTCTTTTTCAGAATTATTGCCTTTGTTGGGGTTTTTAGGCTCTTTTTTATACTTCCAAGGACAATGTCTGCATCCACTTTTACAACAATACCCACGTTTTAAGTGATACTGTTCAGTGAACACATAATATCCATTTTCAATATAAAAATCGACCTTTTCTTCCATTTATAATACTTTTACTTTAACATCAGTTCCTTCAAAATGTTCTAGTAATTGAGTCGGATTTCCATGTATTGCCCAAATTTCAGCAGGTTTTACATGTTCTATGTATGTTAAAAGTTCTTTCCAATCCATGTGGTCGCTTATTTTTAACATCTGCTGTTTGCTTTGTAAATGATCCCAGCCAGTAGCAAAAGCGAAGGTGTATGGGTATTGTATTTTATAAGATTCGTAAGTTAAAGGTGGAACAATGTAAATTCCTTCTCTTCCAATTCTGATGTCTTTTTTTTGCAAAATCTCATATCTTAATTCACTCCTTCCTAATCGTTCATAAATTTTATGATATGGGTAAATATCAAAATGAATGAACACATTTTTGTCGGGGAAAACTGCATTAACCAAAGAGTTTATTCGTTGTGCTTTGCCTAATACATAAGAGCCAATAACAATTGGACCCCTTTTATCTTTTAAGGTATTAATCTCATCTAGGGCATTTGGATGTACAAAACTAGGATTCGCAAAAGTGGTTTCCGTAATTAATACATCGGCCTTAACAAATTCTGTTGGCTCTACGGTAATATCTTCTTGTAACTTGATATCACCGCTGTACAAATACTTTACTCCTTTATACTGCATCAAAATTTGTGCGCTACCCAAAATATGTCCTGCAGCGATGAAACTAAATTGTACTTCGGCTATCGTAAAAACCTGTTTAAATTCTTTGAGATGAAATAACTTAGCTGCTTTGTGTTTGTAGCGTAACTGCATAAAAGCTGCGGTAGCTTCCGTACAATATACATTTACAGAACCAGGCGAGGCATGATCGGCATGTGCATGAGAAACAATCGAATTATTTACCGCAGATTTTGGGTCTATAAAAACATCTGCATACTTACAATAATAACCATTGCTCGTTTTAACTAAAAAATCATCGAGGATCATTATTCTTTACTAGTTGTTGATGGATTTTATTTACTTGATGTATCAGAGAATGTTCTTCATCATTACTAATAATAAGATCAGCCATTTCTCTTCTTTGCTCATCACTTAATTGTGCATCAATTCTTTTTTGTGCTATTTCTGCACTCACCTTATCTCGTTTACAAATACGTTCTACCCTTGTATTCATGGGAGATTCAACTACTATTGTGTAATCGTTGTATTTATACGATCCAGATTCGAACATTAAGGCCGCTTCTTTAATTACGTATGGTAAATGTTGATATTGCTTTACCCAATCGTTTCCATACTCAATCACTTTAGGATGTACCATGCTGTTTAATAGCTCTAACTTACTTGCATCATTAAAAACAATAGATGAAATGTAAGCTCTGTTGTAAGTACCATCTAATAAATAAGAATCTTCACCAAAATGCGTAATTATGTTTTGCTTTAACTCAACATCGTTAGTAATGATAGTTTTGGCTAAAGCATCGGCATCGTTTATAGGAATTCCCAAGCTTGCAAATATTTTGCAAACAGTAGATTTTCCGGAACCTATTCCACCTGTAATGCCAATTATTATCATCTTCTTACTATAATGTATTCTACTGTTTCGGGGCTTATTTGAACATCTTTTATTAAACTTGGTGAAGATATTAATTTCAACCTCAACCTGTTTTTTAAATTACGATCTGGCTCTGCAATTACTTTAAATGATTGCTGTATAATTTTGTTGTAATTAGATAGTGCAACTTTATATTTAATGGTACATTTAGATGGGAATGTTATCATGCCTACGGTTTCGTTTCGTTGTGAAATACCAATATTCATTATGCCCTCCGTATATTGCTCAACAGGTATATTTACTCTAGTCGTTTTTATTTTTGTGTTGATGTTTGGGAACGATTGCAAATCTAAGCTCACATCAATACTATTATTTACATTTAAATTTTGTAAAATAATGGGCGTAGTTTTTATACTTTTTATGTTTTTAATCGATTCATACGGTCCAGAAATATAAACACTGTCTGGGTACCAATTTATTTTCTCCGAAAGATCGTACCCATCTGTAAACTTCAAATTTAGTATCGGCTCAATAGGTACTTTTTTAATGCGCTTACGCTCTACCACAAAATTAATTTTGGTAGGATAAACATTCATTATTTTCATTTTACGACTCCACTGGCTTTCAAAATCTAATAATAGTTTATTAAGATCGATCTCTTCTTTATCTTGTATGGCACGGTAATCTACAATTAAAGTATCAGAAATTAATTGCATACGTGAGCGTATAAAATTCCAACCACTGCCCTCTACGGTAAATGAAATGGTACGGGTTTCTTTTGTACTTAGTGCTTTGTCGTCGGGAAGGTTTATAAATTGCAGATTGCTGCTTAGCTCAAATCGGTGAGCTTTGTTGAGGATGTTTAAGAACCAAAAACCAAGTGCTAAAAGCAAACAACTAAAGAAGAGTAAAATTCTACGGCGATAACGCTTTCGAGTTTTATCTTTAATAACTTGTTTCCACTGTAATAGTTTTCTTTTCAAAATAAAAAATGCTAACCAAAACTAATAAATAATTGGTTAGCATTTATGTGTTGCAACGAATTACTTCGTTTCGTTTAATTTTTTAGATGCTTCTAATGAAACGGATACTCTATCAATTTTCATTTTCACACCATTTTCTATTTCCATCATAAAAGTATCATCGTTTATTTCAGCGATTTTACCATGTATTCCACCAACAGTAACAATTTTGTCGCCTTTTTTAAGGTTTGTAATAAAGTTCTTTTGGTCTTTCATTCTTTTCGTTTGCGGACGAATCATGAAAAAGTAAAATACCACAGCGATTAAAATCAAGGGTAAAAAACTCATAATTGGGTTTGAACTGCCACCTGCTGGTTGCGTCATTAAAATTGTGTTGAACATATTTGTTGTATTTAAATTTACATATTAATTAGCTAATTAGCCAATTAGCTAATTAGCTAATCAACTATCTCGCCTCTAAGGTACAAAACTTTGGTATTAGGTATTGTATTAGAAACCAATGTAATGGTTTTGGTTTGCATACCCATTTTGCCATTGCTATCAAACACTACATCTATTTTCGATTCTTCACCAGGTTGGATAGGTTCTTCAGGATATGAAGGTACTGTACAACCACAGCTTGCACTTGCCGATGAGATAATTAAAGGCGTGCTGCCTGTATTTTTGAATTTGAATGAATACGATACTTTCTCCCCTTGTTTAATTTGACCGAAATCAAAAACATCTTGCACAAAGGTAAATTTTGGCAATTTAGAAGTATCAACCTTTCCATCATTGGTTAAAGGCACTTCAATAGACATGGCTTTTTGCTCTTTTTTTCCGCAAGAAACCATTGCAATAACTGTAAATAGAATCAATAATTTTTTCATCATATACAAATATAATTTCCTATAAAATTTTACTCTAATAATCCTCTTCCAATTTTATTAATTTTGCCGTCTTTTTTCAAATCAATAAGTATTTTATCTAAAATTCCGTTTATGAAGCCTTTACTTTTAGGGGTACTAAACTCTTTCGAAATATCGATATATTCATTCATGGTAACTTTCACTGGAATCGAATTAAAATTCATTAATTCTGTAAGAGCCATTTTCATTAAAATAGTATCAACCATTGCGATACGCTCTACATCCCAATTCTGAGTTTTATCAGAAATGTATTTTTCTGTTTCAGAATTATTAAAAATGGTTTTGTTAAACAATTCGAGTACAAACTCTTTATCTTCTTCCCAATTTGCTGTAATTGGCAATATATCTAAAGCTTCTGTAGCTCCTTCTTTGTAAGCTCTAAGCGTTTTTAACACCATGCCATCCACCGAATGTTTATCAACCGGCCAATTAATATAATTCTCTTCTAAGAACTGTTCTAATAAAGGATCTTGGAATAAAATGGTTTTAAAAAGATGTGTAATAATTTCGCGATCTTGAACAAAACTTGGCTCCGAAATTGCACCATACTCAATGTATTTCTCGTCGGCTTTCAATTTATTATATAGCTCTCTAAGCAACATGTCTTCACCTTGCCAGCTTACTTTGTACGTTTTTATGAGGTACGTAAGATTTTTGTCTACTGCTAATAATTTGATGAAAGAATTTTTTTCGAGGATTGGTTTTGCGGTTAAATCATCACTTGAGGGAAGGTGTTTAGCGCTTCTATCTTCTAAATCTCTATACTCAAAATGGTTGAGTTCTAGTAATAATTGAAGAAGTTGTGCATAACTTTTATGTACCGAATGAATAGATTCTAAAAGAGAATTTTCAAATTGTTTCCTATCAGGATTGTCTACTTGTTGAAAAGCGTAAACGGTTTGAAAGGCTTTGATACGTAAATGACGACGATTTAACATAAAGAACGAATTATTTGTATTAAAAATGCGAAGCAAATGTACTTCGCATTTTTGTTATAAGCAAGTTAATAGCAAGCTTTAATTCTACGAATGTCTTGAATACGCTTTTCAGCAATTCTATTTGCAGCTTCGTAGGTTG
>JAGVEE010000097.1 GCA_020058405.1 Sphingobacteriales bacterium | reverse complement strand
CATTTGAGGCACTTTTACATAATAACCGGTTCCATTGTATTCTCTTTTGCGAGGATGTTCCATACAAACGTTTGAACAACACCCGTCTAATTCCCAACCGCACTCATCACATTGTGTGAAATGTGCATTACATTCAGGATTCGCGCAGTTAATCATTTTGGTAGTTTCTGTACCACAATTTAAACATTTAGAAACCACTACTGGGTTTACAGAGTTTACCTCCACAGTAAGTCTATTATCAAACACATAACATTTGCCTTCGAAATCTTTTCCACCGGCTTCTTTACCGTATTTTATAATGCCACCGTGTAATTGGTACACGTCTTGGAAGCCTTCTTTTATTAACAAAGCACTTGCTTTTTCGCATTTAATACCACCTGTGCAATAGGTTAGTATTTTTTTGTCTTTGTATTGAGCGAGTTCATTTATTTTAGAAGGGAAATCTCTAAAATTTTCGATATCAAGCGTAATTGCATTTTTAAAATGCCCCACATTATGTTCATAATTAGAGCGTACATCTAAAATAATTACATCATCTCTGTCGATCATTTCCATAAAATCGATTGGCTCTAAGTGTTTGCCAGTTTCTTTGTTAGGATCTATGTAATTGGGGTCCTTTAAACCAGAATATACGATTTCAGACTTGTAGCGAACGTGCATTTTTATAAATGAAGGTTCTGCAACCTCATCTATTTTAAATTCAGTTTTAGCAAAACGAGGATCTTGTAATACGTACTGCATATACTGTTCGCATTGCTCTTTTGTACCCGAAACCGTACCGTTTAAACCTTCGTCGGCTATAATAATTCGTCCAACTAAACCTATTGATTTACAAAATTGTAGGTGCTCTTGAGTGTATTGCTCCGCATTCTCAATGCGTGAATAGCAATAATAAAGTAATGTTTGATATGTGTTCATAATCATTAATACCGCTGCAAACGGCGTTAAATGCGTGGCAAAGATAGCATTTCGAGACGATTCTTGAAATTCTAAATTACAAATCCTAAATTCTAAAGACTAATATCTAAAGACTAAAGACTAATATCTAATTACAAATTTGTAACTTTGGAGTCTAAATTCAAGCATTTTATACCATGTACAACACTTTAAAGCCCGTATTACAAGCAGAATTAGCCGAAATAGAAAAAGCTGGTTTATTTAAACGAGAGCGAATTATTATAACTCCTCAAGGAGCAGATATTAAAGTAAGTGATGGCAAAGAAGTAATTAATTTCTGTGCGAATAATTATTTAGGGTTATCCTCGCATCCAAGAGTAACGCAAGCAGCAAAAGACGCCATAGATTCTCATGGTTTCGGAATGTCGTCTGTTCGTTTTATTTGCGGTACGCAAGACATACATAAAACTTTAGAGGCAAAAATTTCTGAATTTTTAGGTACAGAAGATACTATTTTATATGCAGCAGCATTTGATGCGAATGGCGGAGTTTTTGAACCATTGTTTAACGAACAAGATGCTATTATTTCTGATGAATTAAACCACGCTTCTATTATTGATGGTGTACGTTTGTGCAAAGCTCAACGCTTCCGTTACAAACATGATAACATGGAAGACTTAGAAGCAAAATTAATAGAAACAAAAGATTTACGCCACCGCATTATTGTTACCGATGGTGCATTTTCTATGGATGGAACCGTTGCTCAATTAGATAAAATTGCAGTTTTAGCAGAAAAATACAATGCTTTAATTATGATTGATGAGTGCCACTGTTCTGGCTTTATGGGTAAAACCGGTAGAGGTACGCATGAGCACCATAATGTGATGGGCAAAATGGACATTATAACCGGGACCTTGGGTAAAGCATTGGGCGGCGCTTCTGGAGGATTTACGTCTGGAAGAAAAGAAATTATTGATATGTTACGCCAACGTTCTCGCCCTTATTTATTCTCTAATACCCTTGCTCCTTCTATTGTAGGTGCATCTATAGAAGTATTAAACATGTTGAGTGAAACAACTGAGTTAAGAGATAAATTAGAATCGAATACGAAATACTTTAGAGAGAAAATGACTACTGCAGGTTTTGATATTAAACCTGGAGTACACCCTATTGTACCTGTAATGTTATACGATGCAAAACTATCACAAGAATTTGCAGCGCGCATGTTAGAGGAAGGAATTTATGTAATTGGATTTTATTATCCGGTGGTACCACAAGGTAAAGCAAGAATTAGAGTGCAAATGTCGGCAGCGCATGATAAACACCATTTAGATAAAGCCATAGAAGCATTTATAAAGGTTGGAAAAGAACTAAAAGTAATTGGATAATGTGCTAGTGTGATAGTATGCTAGTGTGCTAATAAATTGGATAGGAATGAAAGAAGATATAGAAAAATATACAGAAGAGATAAAAAGTTTTGTAGCGAAATCTGCTGAAGAGTTGGAAGATTTTCGTTTGAAATTTTTAAGCAGAAAAGGTATTGTAAACGATTTGTTCGAGGCTTTTAAAGCTATGCCACCAGAAGAGAAAAAGAATTTCGGAAAGGTGATGAACGAATTCAAAAACATTGCAGAAAATGCTTACAATACTTTTAAAGAAAAACTAGAAGAAACAGAAGTTAGTACCGAGAGTGCTATTGATTATTCATTACCCGGTGAAGCGTTTAGTACAGGCTCTCGTCACCCGGTTTCATTGGTGTTAAAAGAGATTTGTGATATTTTTCAGCGCATGGGATTTACCATTGCTAAAGGACCAGAAATAGAAGACGATTGGCACAATTTCAGTTCTTTAAATTTCCCAATGGAGCACCCTGCAAGAGATATGCAGGATACTTTTTTTGTTAGAAAAGATTCCGCAAAACCAGAAGACGATTTAGCCTTAAGAACTCATACTTCTTCGGTACAAATTAGGTTAATGGAAAATGGAAAAGCTCCCTTCCGATCTATAATGCCAGGGAGAGTATTTAGAAACGAAGCAATTTCTGCTCGCTCACATTGTATATTCCATCAAGTAGAAGGCTTATACGTAGATAAAGATGTATCGTTTGCAGATTTGAAGCAAACATTGTATTATTTCGTTCAAGAATTATTTGGCGTTGGTACTGAAGTGCGTTTCCGCCCTTCTTACTTTCCCTTTACAGAACCATCTGCAGAAATGGATATTCAATGTAAAAACTGCGGTGGCACTGGATGT
>JAGVEE010000147.1 GCA_020058405.1 Sphingobacteriales bacterium | reverse complement strand
GTATTTTCATTATTAACTGACACATTAAAGATTGGATATAAAAATGAAGTAATAGATTATCCTCCTTTCACCTATGATTTCGATGATTTTTCAGGTAGTAAAGATTGGTCGAAGATGTTTGTCACCAAACTAATTAGTACTCGTTCAGGAAACTGCCATTCACTTCCGTTTTTATATAAAATCCTTGTTGAAGAATTAGGTGAAGATGCTTATTTAGCATTAGCACCAAATCATATATACATTAAGCTCTATAACAAGCAGAACGGTTGGTACAATATAGAACTCACCAGTGGGGTATTTCCAATAGATGCATGGTTAATGGTATCGGGGTATATACATACCGATGCGATTAGGAACGGTATGTATATGGATACTTTAAGCAATAAACAATCTATTGCAGTTTGCTTGACAGATTTAGCTCAAGGGTATTCGAAAAAGTATGGAGCAGATAGTACAGCATTTATTTTAAAATCATGCAACACTGCTCTAACATATTTTCCCAATTATATCTCTGCTCTTTTACTAAGAGCAGAGACTTATAAAAAAGTAATCGAAAAATCACTAAGTGCATATCATATTCCATACGAACAAGTTCAAAACCATCTAACAACTAAAGTGTTCTTTGAGCTAATGCAGCAGGACTTTATCACAATACATCAATTAGGATATAGAAAAATGCCAGACTCTATGTACGTGGAATGGCTATTAGCATTAAAGGAAGAAAAAAATAAGTATCAAAATAAAAAAATAACTACATTTAATAATAGATAAAACCGAATACGAATGAGATTCTATAGTTTACTAACCCTCACCACTACTGTTGCACTTTGGTTAAGTGCAAGTAGTACAAAAGCTCAAAACCCTTATGAATCTTTAGGGGTGAAAGTTGAACCGCTTACTTTAAGTAAGGGCAAATACGTTGAATTCTTCGACAAAGAAACCGTTGTACAAATAGGTACGGTTTTATTTAATACGGAAACCAATCAAGTGGTTGCATTCTTAAAAACTGATACCTTATATTCAGAATCAAATTTAAGTCCTGAAATCATAAGCAGATGGTTGGCACCAGATCCATTGGCAAGTGAATATCCAAGTTGGTCTCCGTACAATTATGTAATGAATAACCCTATTAGACTTATTGATCCTGATGGGAGAGCCCCCGGAGATTTTATAAATGGACAAGGTAGAATAATTGGTAATGACGGAATATCAGACGGAAAAGCTTATGTAATTAAGACAGGTGAAACAAGTTTTGGAACAGGTACGAATTCAGTTTCTGGAGCAGGATTATCTAACAAAGATGCAAGAGCAGCAACTAATTTTGTGAAAAATAATTCAGGAAATACAGACGCATTTTCAAATAATGCATCGGTATACAATAATTTTGTTGAAATTCAAGGCAGTTCAGAGGTAAGACAACAAATGGTGAATACTGTAAGTGCAGATAATGGACAGGGCGGTACTTCTGCATCTAATAATAGAGAACACGGGGGTTCAATAGTGAATGGAGCGGTAAATCCTGCTGAGTCGGGTCCTATATCATCTCCAGGAAAGGGCGCTGGAATTTCGATTAATATGACAGGTGCTAGTACCAGCTTTCACAGTCACCCAAGCGGTACAGAAATCACTGGTGGTTCAAATCTAAATAACTTTTCAAGTGGTTCAACTTTTGGAAATACATCAACAGTAGGATATGCACAACCACCTTCTCTTGCTGATGTAAAGAACTCTGGGACAACCGCACGTTATGTGTTTGGAATGGGAGATAAAACAGTATATATTTATAACAACTCGGGCGTCCAAGCTACTATACCAGCATCTAAATTTGTTAATCCTAAATAGTATGAGGAAATATATATTTATACTTATTTCCATTGCTCTTTTCTCAACTACAGAAGCTCAGGAGCTAAAAAACAAAGGTGTTTATATTCAATGTTTAAAATCCTATTTAAGTAAAAATGATACCTATTATAAAACTAATTATTTGTTTTTAGAAAAAGATAATAATCTATTTAGTGAAGACATAAAAATTGACAAGTATCAAATTACTGTTGTCGATGGAATCTATTTACATAATGCAACAAAAAAGAATAAACACATCCCACTTGTTAAAATATTTCCTTTGGATAAAAACAATGAAATATGTGTAACACAATTTGATGTTAGTCGAAAAGGCAGAAAGTATAAATTTATTGGTTCTGGCACTTTAGTATATAAACTTTATTTTGATTGTTCGAATGATCTGATTGGAATTAAACTAGTTGAAGAAAGAGAGTAGTAGTTATTAATGAATTAAATTCGTAAAAAAATGATATTTATGACGGTGAAAATCGTTCACGCAAAAAACGCTAAGAACTTCTCTGTGTTTAGGTTTTTATTTTTTTCTTAAACACAGAGACTCAGAGAGCACAGAGTTTCACAGAGAATTGAGTGACCCAATCGCTAATTCGCTAGTTTGTAATTTCGATTAAAAGTTTCTCTCTGGAATCAAATACCCTTTCACATAATCCTCCACTCCTTGCTCCAAGGTATGAAATGGTTTTGCATAACCGATGCTGCGTAATTTACTCATATCTGCTTCGGTGAAGTATTGGTATTTATCTCTGATGTCTGCTGGAGTATCAATGTATTCAATGTTTTCGGGAACACCCATTGCGGCAAAAGTTGCTTTCGTTAAATCTTTAAACGTGCGTGCTTTGCCCGAACCTAAATTATAAATGCCCGATTTTTTACGCAACAACATAAAGAAAAATAAAACCTCTACTACATCTTTCACATACACAAAATCGCGCATTTGTTCACCGTCTTTAAATTCAGGATTATGTGAACGAAACAATTTCATTCCGTTTGTTTTTTTAATTTGATGGAAGGCATGGTAAATTACAGAAGCCATGCGACCTTTGTGATTTTCATTCGGACCATACACATTAAAGAATTTTAATCCTACCCAGAAGTATGGTTTCTTCTCTTGTTTCAATGCCCATTTGTCGAATTCATTTTTAGAATCGCCATAAGGGTTTAAAGGAATTAAGGAATCTATTTTATCTTGATCGTCTTTATAACCGAACTCACCTAAACCGTAGGTAGCAGCTGAGGATGCGTATACTAAACCAATTCCATACGCTACACATCTGTTCCAAATTTCTTTGGTATAATCGGTGTTTAATTTCCAGAGTAGTTCTTTGTTAAATTCTGTAGTATCTGTACGTGCACCAATGTGAAAAATAAATTGTACAAATTTATGATGTGTATCTAACCACGAAAAAAAATCGTTGCGATCTACTTTCTCTTTGAATTTTGTTCCTTCATAATTTACCTGTTTTTGCTCTTGGCTAAAATCATCCACCAATACCAAATCGGTATAGCCTTCATTATTTAATTTACTAATTAAACAACTACCTATAAAACCTGCTGCACCTGTAATTATAATCATGTTAATTCTGTTCTTCTAAAATAAAATCATCTGCATACGCTGGTGTAATGTTCAAGCGCACCGCGGTATCAAACAAAGTGTAAATTGCTTTACGACCTTCTTCACCCAAATTTACAGAATATTTGTTTACATATAAATCAATGTGTTTATACATTACCTCTTCGCTCATTTCTTGCGAATGTTGG
>JAGVEE010000207.1 GCA_020058405.1 Sphingobacteriales bacterium | reverse complement strand
CTGTATGGTACGCATCTTTTATGCCATCATAGCCATAAATAATACCACCTGTTGGGAAATCGGGAGCTTTCACGAATTTCATCAATTCAGAAATCTCAATTTCCTTGTTATCAATATAAGCGAAAATACCATCAATAACCTCACGTAAATTGTGTGGGGCCATGTTAGTAGCCATACCCACAGCAATACCAGAGGTACCGTTTACTAATAAATTAGGGATTTTAGCCGGTAATACAGTTGGTTCTTCTAAAGAATCGTCGAAGTTTAATTGGAAATCTACAGTGTTTTTGTTGATGTCGTTTAACATCTCCTCCGCCACTTTGGTTAAGCGAGCTTCGGTATAACGCATTGCTGCAGGACTATCACCGTCAACTGAGCCAAAGTTTCCTTGCCCGTCTACCATCATGTAGCGCAGTGACCATTCTTGGGCCATACGTACCATGGTATCGTATACTGAAGCATCACCGTGTGGGTGATACTTACCCAAAACCTCTCCTACAATACGTGCCGATTTTTTAAATGGTTTACCGCTTGTTACGCCCAAATCTAACATACCGTACAATACACGACGGTGCACAGGCTTTAACCCATCACGCACATCAGGCAAAGCACGAGAAACAATAACCGACATCGAATAATCGATGTAAGCAGATTTCATTTCTTCTTCAATGTTAATTGGAATTATTCTATCGAATTCTGACATCTCTTTTTACTAATTTTTATAACCTCGTAAAGGTAACAAAAAGCAAGTGTTTATATAAGATTGTGGAAAAGTTAAGAATAAAATTTTATGCCCAAGAAATGCCTTTTTTGAGCAACAGAAGCGTTTTTTCTTCTTCGCTCCCTTCTTCGGCTTTGTATTGATATACCCACTCTGCCAAAGGAGGCATACTCATGAGAATACTTTCGGTTCTGCCGCCCGTATCGAAGCCAAATTTTGTGCCCTTATCATACACTAAATTAAACTCCACATATCGTCCACGACGTACGTTTTGCCAATGTTTATTACCCTCGTTATAAGACTTTTGAGCATTTCTACTTAACAGTTCGGTGTAAATACTCGCAAAACTCGATCCTACTTCTTGCACAAAGTTCCAAATATGCTCCTTGCTTTTTCCTTCTCGAGTTTCATTTAGTCGGTCGAAAAATATACCGCCAATTCCCCTCGTTTCATTTCTATGTTTATTGAAAAAATAATCGTCGGCCCAGGTTTTGTATTTGGCATAAGCTTCTGCATCGTAGCTATCGCATACTTTTTTTAGAGTTTGATGGAAGAACTTGGCATCCTTATCTACCACATAATGCGGAGTTAGATCTATACCACCGCCGAACCAGTATTCCTCTGGTGTTTCAAAATAGCGCACATTCATGTGAATAATGGGCACCATCGGACTTTTAGGATGTATTACAATAGAAACCCCTGTAGCAAAGAATTCAGATTCTGATAAGCCTAAAGCTTTTACAATGTTCTCGCTCAGCTTACCACCTACACCCGAAAAGTTTACGCCGGCTTTTTCTAAGATGTTCCCATTTTGCAAAATTCGTGTTCGTCCGCCGCCCTCTTCTGTATGGGTCCAGGTTTCTTCCACAAATTTACCTGAGCCATCGGCTTCTTCTATTGCTTTACAAATGGAGTCTTGAAGGTTTTGGAACCAGGTACTTATTTCGTGCTTATTCATTCAATGTGAGTTTACAGAGTACAATGTACGATGTACAATGTACTTTGTATTTTGTACAGTGTACATTGTAGGGCAAAGGTAGTAAGAATTTGGATTTTTAAATTTTAAAGGATTAGAAATAATTTTTCTTTCAATACTGATTTTTTTTTCATTACTATAAATTCTTTTTTCAATACTGTAATTTTTTTCTTTCAATACTGTAAATTCTAAAATAAAAAAGCTAGACAGCACTATATTTCTATAATTTCCGTGCTACGGATTGTACAACTTATTTTCTATTTTCAGAATCGCATGTTTTTATTTTTTAATTTACAGTATTGATGGGGAGAGGCTGACTAGGTTACATAGTACAATGTGCTTCCCGCTCCCTGCTACTTGCTATTTTATTTCTGAATTTACAGTATTGATGGGGAATCCTTAGTGGTTGCGTAATGCTCACCACTCCTAGCACCCAGTTTTTAACACCTAGCATGAAATTACTTTCATTTAGTTGACTATCAACTTTTCGAATTTTAAAGTTTTATCATCTGTTTTTATGATTAACAAATAGGTTCCAGCTGATAACACTTCTTTATTGAAAGTCAATAAATTCTTGCCTTTTTTTAGAGAGCCATTAAACAAGGTTTTTAAATATTTACCCGATACATCTATTATTTCAATTTGTATTTTATCTGCTTGTTCTAATTGAAATTCAATATTTACTAAATCGATGCTCGGATTGGGCCAAACCAATACATTGTTTAAATTTTCTTTTTTTTGATCAACTGAATTGGCAGTAGCATCCGTAATTTGGGCAATCCAAGTATTAAAACAATTATAGCCAGTGCCTTGTAAGTTCTGTCTTACTCCATAACATCCTGCAAGCCAAACTTCTGCATTATTGGGATTGTACCTGTATGAAATTCCAGAATAATCGCCCCATCGAACATAATTATCAAATTCAAAAGCATCAACAAATGTATTGCCCGCTTTTACTAAGATAGAACTCGACCAAGTTTGATTATTGTTAAATTTTATACTTCTTGTTTCTGGGAAAATGGTGGCCCCACTTCTTAAATAACAAAATGCAACTGTTTTATCTTTATCGGATGTTGCATAAGAGGCAAGTGATGGAAAAGAACAATCAAAGCCTATCTCTCCATATGTATAAGAAAGATTGGTAAGGGAATTTACATTTAGTCTATTGTAATTAATCCCAGTATAATTTGAATTTTGATAGTCGGATTGAAATACGTAATGTATAATTCCATCTAGGTAAAATGCATTCTGAATTCTACAATCGCCGGTAATTAATTGAACCGGTGTACCCGATTGTAAAGCATAACCAGATGGTTCGTAATCGCTTTTAAATATGGTATTTCTGGTAAGTAGTGGATTTGCGTTTAAGTCGTTGGTAATTTCATATAATTCTACTTTATTACCAGATGCTGGAGGCTGATTTACAAAATACAAGCCTGGGCCATAATTACCTTTCTGTCCGTAAGAGGCAGGAATTATAGTAATAGGGTCACCTGTAATGTTCGACCAAATAGTCCAACTGAGGTTAGTGCCAGCGTAGCCATTTGTTTTATTAATTTGATAAATTATAGACTCACTAAATCCAGATACATCACTGAATAAATTCCCAGTTACAAATACTTCGTTATTAGAAATGCCCAGCTTTGGATAATCGAGCCAACAATTATTATTTAAAGGGTTTCCGCTTAGTTTATAAACCCACCAACCATTAATTGGATTGTTGGTTTTTGAAAAGGCAATAATTAATTTTGAAGTATTGGACGTAAAACCATGTATGGCAATTAATACAAATCTATCTTGTTGTGTATCGTACAATACAATCGGGTCGAATATTAATTCAGTTAGACTTGGATCTTTAAACAATTCCCAAAAAGACCCTG
>JAGVEE010000257.1 GCA_020058405.1 Sphingobacteriales bacterium | reverse complement strand
TAAATTATTTGCATACTCATATAACACACTGAAACTACTTGGATTAATTGCTTTGTTATTTGCCCTTGTATATTTAAATTGATTGTACGAATTTGAAAGTGTGATTGATGTTAGGTTATTAAACGTTGGAGATATTGATTTATACTCAAAATTTTCTCTGGTAAATATAAAACGATAAGAGATTTTATTTGAGATTTTAGATCGTGGACTGCTAGGCTTAAGTGTTAATTCGGTTCCTATTGCTGTTTTAAAAAAACGTTTGTATAAGGTTTGGTTTGCAAAGTAATTAGTAGCATCTAAATCGGAAAAAGAATATACAGAAAGCTTAGTTGCAATATCGCCTAGGTTTTTTGGATAGGAGTGATGTGTAATTTGCCCCATTCCATTAAGCCTCTCAGATTTTAACCCATACATTGGCAAAACACTCCATTCAAATTTTTTGAAAGGGAAAAAGTTATTGTACAAAGCTACCCCCAACAAAGTTCCATCGGAAGTATTATTACCTATTGCAGGCGCAGCAAATAAATTGGTGCGGTTTGGCCTAGTTAAGCCACCTAAAGGTTGTATATGCAATGGTTCTATTTTTTTCAATAATCCATTTACACGTATACTGTTATTATTTCTATCCGATTCTGGAATAACATACAAGGGGTCTATGGTAATTCTTTTCGCCTTTAAGCTATCAAAATATACATAGGTGCTACCGTAAAATGCTTGTGTTTTGTAGTTCTCAATTGCTTTGCCTTTTTTATCAACACTACTTACAAACACAGAACCTGCTATATCTGTAGTGTTTGTAATTTTTACTCTTAACTGATTGTTTTCTTTTTTAATTTCAGATATTTTAAAATCAATATCTTCTTTTGCATCTATTATATCTTTAAAAAACCAATCTAATTTTTCGTTACATTCTCTTTCAAACAATGTTTGTATATCTTTAGGTTGTGGATGTTTAAATTTCCATTCATCAAAATAAATTTTCATTACCGAATCAAATTTTTCTGTGCCTAAGTATTGTTCCAAATACTTAAATACTAAACTTGTTTTAGTATACATTACAGCTGCATAATTTAGCAAAGTAAATTTTTCAGAGTGTGTATTGATGGCTTGAGATTTTCCTTGTGATGCTGTAAGTTGTTGCGTTAAATATTGATCATATGCTGTTGAAAAATAATTCAAACCTAAGAGCTTTGTAAAAATATTTTGATTGTCTTTATTAATCATTTTCCCATCAGAATATTTCAACTTCATATACCTGTTTTCATAAAAAGAATTTATACCCTCATCCATCCAACCAAATTCTCTTTCATTGCTTCCTAAAATTCCGTAGAACCAATTGTGACCTACTTCGTGTGCTATAACTTGGTCTAAGGTTTTTGCATCGCTCACTGCTCCAATTACTGTAACCATTGGGTATTCCATGCCACTACCTGCACTTAGTGCACCATCAACAGCTGTGCAATAATTATATGGATATTCGCCAACCCATAATGAATAATAATACACCGCATCGTTTAAAAATTGGCTCGCATCTTTCCAATACTTTGCATATGTACTGGTAAACATCACATACGTTTTTACTTTTCTTTTAGAGTATGGAAGTTCTACTTCTGATGTTAATACTTGAAAACGCTTGTCGGCAAACCATGCAAAATCATGTATATTATTTTGTTTGTAAGTTAAGGTTTTGTATTTTTTTGATGATGGAGGAAAAGAATCAACTTCTGAAAATGATTTTATTTTTTTTGTTGAATCTGATAACTGTTCTAAAAATATTTTTTCTTCTTCATTTTGTAATTCGCCAGTGGCTCCAACTATGTAGTTACTTGGCAGAGTAATGCTCACATCAAACGATCCAAATTCCGAATAAAATTCGCCTTGGTCTAAGTACGGAATAGGGTGCCAACCATTTGCATCAAACACTGCAGGTTTTGGGTACCATTGCGAAATCTGATAGGCTGTTTTAACGTGACCTAAACGAGAAAAAGAATTCGGAAGTTTAACTCTAAATGGTGTGCTAATTGTTATTGAGTCGCCAGGTGCTAAACTAATCGGTAATATTAATTTTTGAATATCCGGGAATGCTGAATTTTCTTGCACCATCACCTTAACATTATTTACTTTAAAATTTAAGGAATCGATGTAACCTCTTTTGCTCTCTTCAGCATAATAAAAATCTTTCGATTGGTTTTCTAACTGTTGAATTGCAAAAGCCGTTTTGTCATTTTTGTAGGCATTTGGCCAAATGTGCATCCAAATTTCAGAAAGTGCTGTGTTTGAATTGTTATGGTATGTAATGTTGATGTTTCCATGTAGGAAATGTGTACTGTCGTTTAATTTTACATTAATTTGATAGTTTATTTCTTGCTGCAAATAGCTTTGGGCATACGTTTTGACGTTAGTAAGAAGGAAGAGCAGGCAAATTACAATATATGTATAAAATGAGCTTTTTCTATATGGCATAATAGACTATTTATCAGTTATTTAAAATGGTTAATGAACTATTGTGGAAAAACAAAAATGTGATTTAGAATTGAAATAAGCGAAATTAATTGGAGAAATAATGACAAAACGACTTTAATATGAGTTTTGTTGGAATATCTTATAATCAATTCTTTTAGATAGGTAATTTTATGGACGAGGAATTTGAATACAACGATTCAGAGGAACTAAGGTTTTCTGTAGAGCGATACGAGGAGATGATCCGAAATCAGGATCAATATTTTTTTGATGCACAGGCTTTCGAAGGAATAATAGATTTTTTTATTGAGAAGAACGATCCCATTAAAGCATTACAAGTAGTGGAATACGCACGTGCTCAACATCCATACGCATCAGTATTTTTAATTAAACAAGCCCAACTATACGTAGTAACTAATAGAGCACAGGAAGCTTTAGAAATCTTAGATCACGCACAAACATTAGAATCTAGCAATGCAGATATTTTCATTATACGTGGAAGTATTTATGAGAAATTTGAAATGTTTGACAAAGCAATAGAGCAATATAATCTTGCTATATTATACGCAGAAGAAGTAGATGACATTCATTTACATATAGCCTATGCCTTTGAGAATTTAGGTAGGTATGACAGTGCAATTGAACATTTAAAAATGGCATTAGAAGTGAATCCACAAAACATGGATGCACTGTATGAAATTGCGTTTTGTTTTGATATTCTAGATAAGCCAGAAGACAGCATTAATTTTTATTTGCAGTTTATTGAGAACGACCCCTACTCTTTTGCAGCATGGTATAATTTAGGGAATGCGTACACAAAAGCAGAGTTGTATGAAAAATCAATTGATGCATACGACTACGCAATCATTATAAACGAAGCGTTTGCATCCGCGTATTTTAATAAAGGAAATGCATTAGCAAATTTAGAACGATATGCAGATGCCATTGCAGTTTATAAACAAACCATGGAGTATGAGCAACCAAGCGCTGAAACGTTTTGCAGCATTGGTGAGTGTTATGAGAAGTTAGAGATGATGGATGAAAGCCGTGCTTACTATAAAAAAGCTGTAAAAATTGACCCTTCTTTAGCAGACGCATGGTTTGGTATTGGCGTAACACTCGACTATGAAGAGCGTTGGTACGAATCCTTACATTTCTACAATAAAGCGATAAGTTTAGATCCAACGATTTCTGATTATTGGTTTGCTTTAGCCGACTCACATTATAAACTGGGTAACTTTAAACAAGCAGAAGAGTCGTATGAAAAAGTAATTGAAATTACACAAAACGATGTGGAAGTTTGGTTAGATTATTCTGCAATTTTGTACGAGCAAGGAAAAATGCAAGAAGCCATAGATGTTATAATCGAAGCTTTACGTGCAAATCCTGAAGCGGCAGAACTGCATTACAGAATGGTTGCGTATTTGTTTAGTAAAGGACATTACCAAGAAGCAATTCAATATTTAGAAACAGGCTTAAGTATTAGTCCAGAAAAACACGAAGTACTTTATGAATATTTACCACAATTACAACAAAATATCACAATTCAACAAATTATACAACGGTATTTAATTTAAAAGAATTATTTTCGCCGTAACAAATTAACTTATGCATTATCATTTAACACAAATCCCCGAACGTACTGCAAAACCACGCTCTAATGGCATGACCATGGTGATGGATAAAGGTTTAAGTACACGTGAAGTAGAAAATTTTATAGAAGTTGCTGGTCCCTATGTCGACATTGTAAAACTAGGTTGGTCGACTTCTTTCGTAACTCCTGTACTTGATAGAAAATTAGCAATATACAGAGAAGCAGGAATACCTGTTTATTTTGGTGGAACATTATTCGAAGCTTTTATTATTCGTAATCAATACGATGATTATAAAAGAGTGTTGGATAAATACAAAATGGAATGGGCTGAAATTTCTGACGGTTCTATTAGTTTAGACCATGCAAAAAAATGTGAACTTATTCGCGATTTAAAACAATATGTGAAAGTGGTTTCGGAAGTGGGTTCAAAAGATGCTGAAAATATTATGGCTCCATACCAATGGATAGAATTAATGACAGCAGAATTGGAAGCGGGTTCTCAATATGTAATTGCTGAAGCACGCGAAAGCGGAAACATTGGTATTTACAGAGACTCAGGTGAAGTTCGCCAAGGATTAGTACAAGAATTATTAACTAAAATTCCATCGGAAAAAATTCTTTGGGAAGCTCCTCAAAAAGCTCAACAAACTTGGTTCATAAAATTATTAGGTTCTAATGTGAACTTAGGAAACATTCCACCGAATGAAGTAATTCCATTGGAAACATTAAGATTAGGTTTAAGAAGTGATACCTTTCATCATTTTTTAGATAAATAAATTTTACAAATGAAAATCCTATTCGTTTGTTTAGGAAATATATGTCGTTCGCCAATTGCAGATGGTGTAATGCGAAATTTAGTAGCAAAGCACAATCTCAATTGGCAGATAGACTCTGCAGGGACTTCCAATTATCATATAAACGAAGCACCCGACAAGAGAGCTCAAAAAATTTCTAAAAAGTATGGCGTAGATATTTCTGATTTACGTGGAAGACAATTTTCGTCGATTGATTTTGATGAGTTCGATTATATTTTTGCAATGGATGCAAGCAATTATCAGAACATACTAAAACTTGCCAGAAATCAACAAGACATTAATAAAGTTGAATTATTTTTAAACAGGCTAGAGCCTGGCATGAACCGTGGAGTGCAAGATCCATGGTACGACGATGCCTTGTTTGAACCCGTATTTAAAGAAATAGAGAAAACTTGTGAGCTAATTTTAAGGGACTTAAGCCCAAAAACTACCTAAAATTCAAAGCGCCCCAACCCAATACCCACTACCCACTACCCAATACTCACAACCCGCTACTCAATACTCATTACAATTTTACTAAATTTGCCCCATGAGCAAACCGAGTATCCCTAAAGGCACCAGAGATTTTTCGCCGATAGAAGTAACGAAGCGTAATTATATTTTCGATACCATACGTAATGTGTTTAAGAAATACGGCTATCAGCCAATTGAAACACCTACGATGGAAAACCTTAGCACCCTTACCGGTAAGTATGGGGAAGAAGGTGATCAGTTGATATTTAAAATTTTAAATTCGGGCGATTATTTGTCGAAAGCTTCCGAAGAAAAATTAAACTCAAAAAATTCTAAAAGCTTAACATTCGAAATTTCAGAGAAAGCATTACGATATGATTTAACTGTTCCCTTTGCTCGTTACGTTGTAATGCATCAGAATGAAATTACCTTACCATTTAAAAGATATCAGATACAACCGGTTTGGAGAGCAGACCGTCCGCAGAAAGGACGCTACAGAGAATTTTACCAATGCGATGCCGATGTAGTAGGAAGTGAATCTTTATTAAACGAAGCGGAGTTTGTATTGATATATGATGAAGCCTTGAGTAAATTAGGTTTTACAGATTTTGAAGTTAGAATAAATAATAGAAAAATTTTAGCAGGCATTTCAGAATTAATAGGTAAGCCAGAGTTATTAATTGACATGACGGTTGCAATTGATAAGCTTGATAAAATTGGATTTGATGGAGTGAAGAAAGAATTGTTAGAAAAAGGATTTGTTGAAAATGATTTACAAATTTTAGAACCCATTATTTTATTAAGCGGCAGCAACGAAGAAAAAATCCAATCCTTAAATAATATTTTAAGTACATCTGAAATTGGGAAAACAGGAATTGAAGAATTGGAAACAGTTTTTAATTATTTCAAGGTATTCAATTTGCAAAAAGCAAAATTGATTTTAGACATTACCCTAGCTCGAGGATTGAATTATTATACCGGCGCAATATTCGAAGTAAAAACAAATGAGGTAAGCATGGGAAGTATTGGCGGTGGAGGCAGGTACGACGATTTAACAGGAATGTTTGGCTTGAAAAACCTAACTGGAGTAGGCGTTTCATTCGGTGCCGATCGTATTTACGATGTAATGGAGGAGTTAAATTTATTTCCAGAAAATACCATTGCAAGTTCGAAAGTATTGATTACACATTTTGATGAAAAAGCATTTAACTATTCATTGCCAATTTTGCAAAAAATTCGCAACGCAGATGTATCCTCAGAATTATATCCGAATATTAGTAAAATGCAAAAGCAAATGAAATATGCAAACGACAAAAAAATTCCGTTTGTTATTGTAATTGGCGACGAAGAAATGCAAACAGGTTTGCTTAGTTTCAAAAACATGGAAACAGGCGAGCAACAAAAATTAACTATAGAACAAATTCTAACCCAATTATAATGGCCCATCATGCTATCAGTTCAGCTCATCTATCCATAGAAAAAATAGAAGAGATAATTGCGAAGCAATACAGCTTAACTTTATCAGAAGAAGCAATTGAAAAAATAAACAAGTGCAGAAAATATTTAGACGATAGAATGTCTGCAAGTAGCGACCCTGTGTATGGAATAAATACAGGTTTTGGTTCTTTATGCGATGTAAAAATAAATAACAATGATTTAGAGCAATTGCAAAAAAACTTGGTAATGTCGCATGCTTGTGGTACTGGAGAAGAAGTGCCAAAGCCTATTGTGAAACTAATGTTGTTGCTTAAAATACAATCGCTTTCTTATGGCCACTCTGGCGTGCAATTAAAAACAGTGCAACGATTAATTGATTATTATAATAATGATATTTTACCTGTTATTTATACTAAAGGTTCTTTAGGTGCATCTGGAGATTTAGCTCCTTTAGCACATTTATCTTTGCCATTAATTGGCATGGGTGAAGTGGAGTATAAGAATGAAAGAATTGCCGGTAGAGAATTGCTAAAGAAAGTTAATTGGGAAGAAATTCATTTACAATCTAAAGAAGGATTAGCATTGTTAAACGGCACACAATTTATGAGCGCATACGCAGTGTATTGTTTAATAGAATCAAAAAGAATTTCGGAGCAAGCAGATTTATTCGCAGCCATTTCTTTAGATGCCTTTGATGGAAGAACGGATGCCTTTAATGAATTAATACACATAGTAAGGCCACATGCAGGACAATTAGAAACTGCAAAAAACATGTTGGCAAATTTAGAGGGCAGTGAAATTGCTGCGCAGAAAAAAGTGCAAGTGCAAGATCCTTATTCGTTTAGATGTGTGCCTCAAGTACACGGTGCAAGTAAGGATACCATAAACTATGTAAGGAGTGTGGTTACTACCGAAATAAATTCGGTTACAGATAATCCGAATGTTTTTCCTGATGAAGATAAAATTATTTCGGGTGGAAATTTCCACGGTCAACCATTGGCATTAGTATTAGATTTTTTAGCGATTGCATTGGCCGAGTTAGCAAACATATCGGAGCGCAGAACATATCAATTAATTTCTGGTCAAAGAGCTTTGCCTCCATTTCTAGTAGAGAACTCAGGGTTGAATTCTGGATTTATGATACCTCAATACACGGCTGCTTCTATTGTAAGTGAAAACAAACAGTTGTGTACTCCTGCATCTGTAGATTCAATCGTATCATCTAACGGGCAAGAAGACCATGTAAGCATGGGTGCAAATGCTGCTACAAAATTGTATAGAGTGGTAGAAAATGTAAATAGAGTATTCGCTATAGAATTAATGAATGCTGCACAGGCATTAGAGTTCAGAAGGCCATTAAAGTCATCTGCAAAAATCGAAAACTATATTTCGGAATACAGAAAAGTAGTAAGTAGAAATACCGTAGACCGTTACTTGTCTGATGACATACATGCTACTTTATATTTTATAGTCTCTAGTATTTAGAATTTAGATATTAGAATTTAGAATTTTAAGTTTTAGAATTTAGAATTTAGTAGTTAGTCTTTAGAAGTCTAAAGACTAACTACTAGTGACTAGCCTCTAACTACTTTATTTCAACAGGCATTACTACTTCGATATCCGTTTCACCACGCGTTGGATCTCCGTTTTTAATTCCTGGCTGATGTTTCAAACTAACTTTCAAACTCGAGTTAATAACAGCACCAGTGCTCCAAGTACTCAATAAACCCAAAGGTAGCGGAGGTGTATTATCATCGAAATCATTTATAGTAATATTCAAATTCGAACTTGCAGGTTCAAAAATAAATAAATGATCTGCAGATTCTTCAAGCACTTCATTCGAAATAGTATCGAAAGGAGTTTTGGTTTCATCGAGTAATAAAATTTCTACCGCGTAAACTTTATCGGCATTTAGTTTTATGGTATCAATACTAGGAGCGTTGCCACCCAAACCATCTACATCTCTGTATTGGAAAATATATTGCGCATTAGGACTGTCTGTATCTGTAATAATAAACTTCAGAGTTGTAATCAGTTCTTCATCATTTGTATTTGAAGGCTTTGTAACATCATCGTCATCTTTTTTACAAGCACTAATAGTTATGGCCATTGCAAATGCCATCAATACAATTTTATTTAAGTTATTTTTCATTTGTTTCTTTTTTCATTTATTTTTTAAAATTTTAAAAATTATTTTTTTCATAATTCACCCCTCAATTCCGCTGCGCTACATTCGGGGCAAGT
>JAGVEE010000248.1 GCA_020058405.1 Sphingobacteriales bacterium | reverse complement strand
CGTGCCACCAAAAAACCGCATTTATACAGGTTTTTAAAAGATCCTGCATTTAATAAACTTTTCTTGCTTTATTGCTTCAATAACTACCCTTTAACATTCAGGCTTGCTTTAACTCTTAAATTAAATATAGAAATGTAACCTCAGTTAAATTTAAAATTTGTACTCTTTTTCTATCAATTAAAAGAGTACAAATAATAACGCTATAAAAACGGATCCGCCCATTTTGTATCGGTATATATACTTGTACCTGTAAGCGTTTTTAAAAATGCTATTACCGAATTAACTTCTTGTGCATTTAAATTCAAATTTTGAGGATTACCATTTGGTCTTAAACGAGGATCTAAATTAGTGTTACCTGGAGCTATTACAATAGCACCATAATGGCCAATTGCTTGTTGTAACGTTTTCAAAATTCCAGTATGCATCATCGGTCCATTAGGTTCACCATTTGGTCCTGCTAAATCTCTTAATGATGGGGCACGAGTATTTGTTAAATCTAACCCGGTAGCATTTAATACTCCAACAATTCCGTTATTTCTACTGTTTGGATCTATATCGAACTCTGGTGCATTATGGCAGCCATTACAACCAAGTCCTCCAGCAGTTCTAGTTCCTGAACCATCAAAAACTGGCGCAGCAATAAATAAATTTTTTCCTGTGTTTTCTTGTGCTGTATAATTTGGGAAGTTCTGATTATTATTCCCTACTTGTGCTCTTCCAATATCAAACTTAGAATCAAAAGATTGAATGCTTCTGATAAATTGCGATAAACATTCTTGCATTTTTGCTTCTGTAATTTCAGTGTTTCCATATACAAATTGAAACAACTCATTATAATAAGCTGTACTAGTTAATTTAGTTAACAATACTGAAATATCTGGACGTCCGTCTATACCACTATAACCCATCTCAGCATGATCTTGAATTGGTTTTGTAGTTTGAGCTTCCAATGTTGCAGCGCGTTCGTCCCAAAAGAATTTTGCCTCTCTAGAAAAGCGAGCATTTACTAAACGCATCGAGTGACGACCAGTTTTACCTGAACTTACTCCATTACTAGCCAAACTTGTATCGCCAAAAGCAAACTGTTGTTGATGGCAACTTGCACATGCAATAGTATTATCGATGCTTAATTTTTTATCATAAAACAACACACGACCAATAGTAGCCTTCGCATTATTAATTGGATTTGTGGTGGTATTATCCTTTGTAATATACGCTGGTATAATTTGGCCTTCGTAATTTTTTAAATTTTCTAAATCGATGTTCGTTCCAAATGCAGCTTTTATTGCAGCATAAGCCACCGTTGTGTTTGTAATAGAATCTTCTTTTTTAGAACATTGTTGAAATGTAAAGGCAATGCACAAAAGCATTGATACTACGAGTAATCGCTTCATACGAGTTAGGGTTAGGGTTAATTTTAGGGGTATGACGTAAAGTTTAGGAAATAGTTTAGAATACTAAAGTAATTTACTGAAAATAATTTTGAATCAATAAATTTTGGTGGCACGACTTAAGTCATGCCACCACTTAAGTCGTGCCACCAAAAAACTGCACATAAGCAGGTTTTTTAAAAAACCTGCTTAAAATAAACTTTTCTTTGTTATAAGCGATTAAACGCTATTTCGGGTGAGTAATTTTTAGAGTTTAAACCAATAATCTTACTGGTTCTTCTAATAAAGATTTTAGCGTTTGTAAAAAAGCTGCTCCAGTAGCTCCGTCTACCACTCTATGGTCGCATGAAAGTGTTAATTTCATTATGTTTCCTGGAACTACTTGTCCGTTTTTAACTACAGGCACAGCTTGTATTCCGCCAACTGCAAGTATACATGCATCTGGTGGATTTATAATTGCCGTAAATTCGTCGATGCCAAACATGCCTAAGTTAGATATCGTAAATGTTGAGCCTTCCCAATCGCTTGGTTGTAATTTTTTATCTTTTGCTTTTTGTGCAAAATCTTTTACTTCTGCAGATATGTGCGACAATGATTTGCCATCAGCAAATCTAACTACAGGAACCAATAAACCATCTTCAACTGCTACTGCAACTCCAATATTTACGTGCTCGTTGTAACGGATTTTATCGCCTAACCATGATGAGTTTACATTTGGATGTTGTTTCAATGCAACTGCAACTGCTTTTAATACGATGTCGTTAAATGAAATTTTAATTGGAGCTACTTCGTTCATTTTAGTACGCGCATCCATTGCAGCACTCATATCAACCGTCATTTTTAAATAAAAATGTGGTGCAGAGAATTTGCTTTCTGCTAATCGTTTTGCAATTACTTTGCGCATTTGCGAAACAGGTACTTCAGTATATTTTTCTTGTCCAACAAATGCTGGTATAGATATCGTGTTTTGTTTTGTTGATGAACTTGAAGTTCCTGGCTGGAAACTTTCTACATCTTTTTTTATAATCCTGCCGTTTTCTGCAGAGCCTTTTATTTGTGATAAGTCAATGCCTTTTTCTTCTGCTAATTTTTTCGCTAAAGGTGATGCTTTTACTCTTGCATCATTTGATGACGTAGCTGCAGATGATGTTACTTCTGCTATAGCCGCTGGAGTTTCTGTTTTTGCTGTACTTACTGGCGCTTCAACTGCTGCAGGAGCTGCAGGTGCATCTGTCAATAAACTTTTATAATCTTCCCCTTCTTTTCCAAACACTGCAATAATACCATCAACGGGTACTGCTTTGCCTTCTTCCACACCTATATATAAAACTGTACCTTCTTGGAAAGATTCAAAATCCATGGTTGCTTTATCCGTTTCTACCTCAGCAACTAAGTCGCCCGACTTTACTTTATCTCCAACTTTCTTATGCCATTTAGCCAATACACCTTCAGTCATTGTATCGCTCATCTTCGGCATTCTTACTACTTCAGCCATCTTTTTTATTTATAAATTGTTATTGAGTTATTGGTTAATTAGTTATTAAGTTATTTGGTTAATTAGTATAATAAGTAAGTTCAACTAAATAACTCAATTTCTTATTAACTAATAACTTTTATTAGTCCATTATATATGGATAGTCGCTTTGAACATATACATCTGTATATAATTCTGATACTTCTGGATAAGGCGACTCTTCTGCAAATTTTACAGACTCTTCTACAATGTCTTTTATTTTCGCTTCAATTTCTTCTAACCATTTTTCATCAGCATATTTCTTTTTCAATATAGTAGCTTTTACTTGCTCAATAGGATCTTTTTGTTTGTAATCTTCTACTTCATCTTTAGAACGGTATTTAGCAGGGTCAGACATTGAGTGTCCTTTGTATCTATACGTTTTTATTTCTAAAAATGTTGGTCCGTCGCCTCTTCTTGCACGATCAATTGCTTCATCCATCGCTCCATGAACTGCTTCGCAACTCATTCCATCTACTGGTGCACAAGGCATATCAAAACCTAATCCTATTTTGTAAATATCTGTCATGTTTGTAGTACGAGAAACGGATGTTCCCATAGCATACCCGTTATTTTCGCAAATAAAAATTACAGGTAACTTCCAAAGCATAGCCATGTTAAAGGTTTCATTTAAGGCTCCTTGGCGCACAGCACCATCACCCATATAACAAACACACACATTATCTGTACCCTTATATTGTTCTGCAAAAGCAATACCTGCTCCTAGAGGAATTTGTCCTCCAACAATTCCATGTCCACCGAAGAAATTACATTCTGCATCAAACATGTGCATAGAACCGCCCTTGCCTTTAGAACAACCGGTTGCCTTTCCAAACAATTCGGCCATCACTGCATTTGGAGTAACCCCTTTTGCAATAGCATGTGCATGATCACGATAGGCAGTAATCATTCCATCTTCTTTTCTTAAAATAGACATTGCACCTGCAACTACCGCCTCTTGCCCAATATATAAATGGCAAAACCCACGTATTTTTTGTTGACCGTATAACTGCCCAGCTCTCTCTTCGAACTTACGCATCAATAACATCGATTCGTACCAGTTTAAATAAGTTTCTTTTGTAATCTTAACTGCCATATTTTTTTGTTTATACAATAGAATCGCAAATCTATCAATAAAATGCTAAAAAGTAAATCTTCCTGCAATTCTTACAGAGTTCTAAAATGCGAAAAATATTTAAAAACAAGGCTAAAATTGGCATTTTTTATTAGTGTATCTCTTACACTTAGTTTGGAGTCGGAATTTTAAAGAAAGATGTGTATTTTTGAAATCCTTGGAGGAGATTTATACATGAATAGAGGATTTAAAGCTGCTTTTTTAGTTATTTTGATTATGTGCATTGGACAGCAGTTCGGTTTCGCTCAATTTGGGAAGACTAAAAATCGAAAGTATAAATTACCCGATGTGGCAGAGAAAGAGGTAGTTAAAGACAAAGGTGTGTTAGACCCCGACACCTTGCGTTTTCAGTTTCACGCCCAAAAAACAGGTTTAAATATAGATACTTCGGCAAATTTAGAATTGTACTATCAAATGTACGAGTGGCTAGGTACCCGATATAGATATGGCGGGGAAAGTAAAAAAGGCATCGATTGCTCTGGATTTGCTGGGGTTATATACGAAAAAGTGTACAAAAGAAGCTTGCCACGTGATTCGCGAAGTATGTATAAAATGACTAACCCTATTTCTAAAGAAGAGATGAAAGAAGGTGATTTAGTGTTTTTCAGAATTAGACGCGGTCAAGTATCGCATGTGGGCGTTTACTTAGGCAATAATAAATTTGTGCATGCTTCTACATCTTCTGGAGTAATAGTATCCGACTTACGTGAAGATTATTACAGGAGATATTTCTTTAAAGCTGGCCGATTAAAAAGTGCAACGGAAGTGGTGGAAGTTGTAAGAGATTAATCCCTTTTCGAATCTTCGAAAATAAGTTTTAACTTTAATCAACCAAAACCCCCAATCTTATGAAAATTCTAAAAACTTTACTTTTCGTAGTACTTGGTATTTTAGTCGTAGCATTAATTGCTGCAGGAGTATTACCAAAAAAAATGAATCTAGAGTCGGAAATAATTATTAACAAACCTATCTCTGAAGTATATGAGTTTGTAAAAATTATTGAGAACCAAAAATATTACAGCAAATGGGTAATGTTAGACCCGAATGTAAAAGTTAGTTATGTGGGTACCGACGGAACCGTTGGTGCATACTCTTCTTGGGAAAGCGAAATGGATGAAGTAGGTATTGGGCAACAAGAAATAATTTCAATGGAAGAAAACAAACGCATCGATTATGAATTGCGTTTTAAAGTTCCATTTGAAGCTACAGATACTGCATTTACTACATTTGAAGCAATTGATAGTTCACATACAAAAGTTACCAACGGCTTTAGAAGTAAAATGCCATTTCCTATGAATTTGATGATGCCTATAGTCGAAAAAATGTTGAAAAAAGATATAGATGGTAATATGCGTAGATTAGACTCTGTTTTAATGTCGAAATAAAATGTTTCGACACAAAGGAAAGAACAGAACTTACAAACATAACATGTTGCTCGCTGCATTGCTATCTGCAAATGCTGGTTTAATAAACGTAACAGGAGTTTTATCAATTGGCATTTTAACAACTAATGTAACCGGGCATTTTGCATTTTTTGCAGAAGAGCTAACACAAGGACAATATCAATTAGCACTAAATTTTTTGCTGTTTATATTGTCCTTTTTATTTGGATCTTTTTTCTCTAGCTTATTAACAGAATTTTTGAATCAAAAAGAGAAAAAAAGTTCTCACGCCTTACCAATCTCCATAGAAATTATAATATTATTTACTATGGGTTCTTATTTGTTTTATTCTGATGAACAAATATCAAGTACTAGTATCGCTTCAATTTTACTTTTTGCAATGGGTATGCAAAATTCATTAGTAACACAAATTTCTGAATCGACAGTTAGAACCACACACCTCACAGGATTATTTACAGATTTAGGAATAGAAATATCACAAATATTTTTTTATTCTAATGTTCAAGACAAAAATAAATTAGTTAAAAGCATTAAATTGCGTTTAACAATTATCCTGTTTTTCTTGATTGGAGGAATTACTGGCGGGTATTTGTTTAGATATATACAAGAAGCAACCTTAATCTTAGCTGCCATTGTTTTACTATTTGCATTGTTATTTGATTTGTTTAGATTAAACTACTACAAAATAAAAAAACAAATTTCTGATTTGTAATACAAAATTTTGAATGAAATATCTTATAGCCTTTCTGTTATTTATAAATAGCTTTGAACTTGTTGCTCAAATTCAAAAATCAAGTTTTATAAATTCAAAAAAAGACATCCCCTATAAAATAGTTGTTGGTGAGCTGCGAGGTATGAATGGTGTTTACGATGCATACTTAAAAATAATTAACCAACAGTCAATTGAATTTCCGTATCATTTAATATTAGAACGAGATGCAAGTTTTTGTTTTTTTATAAATTTACACCTCAGCGGTGCAGATACAAATACCTTAAAATATATTCGATTTTCTAACACCGAAGAGAAAGAATTCTACAAAAAATTATATACTTTAAATCTACAGCGTATTCCTAAAAACAAAATAAGTGTAAAGTCTTTTGACCTTGAATATCACAATAATTTTCAAACTACTATTAATGCACTTTATTATATGATTGCTGCTGTGAGCAATCATAAATTGCAAGCGGTTGCAGATTCTATTTACAAAAATCCTAACCGGGAAAATTATCTAAAAGCAACGGATTTAATTCGATTAATTGACACTACACGTTTGGCTGATTTAATGGTTCATGATAGCGTATTGCAGCTTATTAAAAATAATCTTAAAATTAGTTTATCATTTGGCAAACCTTACACAAATGATTGGTATAAAAGCAGAGAGAAGGTGTTGTTGAATTATTATTACAAAGCAAGTTTTAATCTCGATAGGTATTGTGCTATTATTCAAACCAAACATTTGCCAAAAGCTGGTGATAGAAATGCGTTTTTAAAAAACGCTGAATTAAAAAGCTTAGGCATTACCTGTGTGTACCCTATTTATTTTAACAGATATGTAAATACTATTTTTAAAAAACCATTTTATTGTGAGCATCCAAAAAATCCGTTTTATTTAAACAAAAAATCTACAGTAGAATTCAGCAAGAAAAAAGGCGCTTGGTTAATATCTAGCAAAAAAACATACTACCTTATAGTTTCAAACTAATTATATGAAAAATGAATCTTTCAAAAGTGATTTTTCTGGAAAGGATTTTCCAGTAGACCAAAAAGTTAGAGCGAATGAAATTCGTTTATCATTATATGAATTCATAAAACAGGATTTTCCGAGTTTAAATGAAAAAATGAACTTTGCAAATTCAGAATTGGATCTGTTCCGACAAGAATACATTTCAAAAATGCTAAGCAAAGAGTTGAGTCAACTCTCTGATTTAGAAAAAAAAGTATTAAGCTCAATAAACGAACAAACTACAATAAGCGACAAAGTTGACGAAGAAAATGTTAAGAATTTAACTAGGGGTCAAAAAATTGCAGACAAAGTAGCTAGTTTTGGTGGCAGCTGGACCTTTATAATATCATTTGGTATATTTATTTTTATATGGATAAATTTAAATGTGTATTGGTTTTTTAATTATGCGTATGATCCATATCCATTTATTTTACTAAATCTTATACTTTCATGTATCGCTGCACTTCAGGCTCCAGTAATTATGATGAGCCAGAATAGGCAAGAGGAAAAAGACAGAGAGCGTGCTAAAAAAGATTATATGATAAATTTAAAATCAGAATTAGAGATTAGAATTCTGCATGAGAAATTAGACCACCTAATGATACATCAACAACAAGAATTAATGGAAATACAAGCAATACAAATTGATATGATGAAGGAAATATTAAAAATAATGAAACCTTGAAAAATTTTATTAAAAATATTTTTTTTGCAAATTATTTTTATGGGTTTTGCGCCTTGTCCTTAACGATTGAAACAACACTTCAGCTAAATATTTATTTCCTACACCCAATATATTACCTAATATTATTCCTTTCAACTGTATTTTATTATACTAAAGCCTATACACATTTAAACGATCCAAGCAGTAACAATTCTAGAACTAATTGGTATTATAAAAATTCTGCTAAAATAAAAAAAACTCAATCTGTATTCATTGTTTTAATTGCATTTTTTCTAGTGCTTTATTTAAATTTTTTAAGAGATAAAACAATAAGCTCTGCATCAATACTTATATTAATTTTTCCTTTAACAGCATTATTATATTATGGCTTAAGTACTAAAGGAATATCGAATTATAACTTAAGAGCTTTAGGCTGGTTAAAACCAATACTAATAGGCTTTACTTGGGCTGGAGTTGTAACTGCATTTCCATTAATATTATTTTGGGTTGAGAATCAAACTGCTCCAAATTTTGATATCATGTATATGTTGTTGTTTATAAAAAACATGATGTATGTGATAATTCTGGCTATTTTATTTGACATCAAAGATTATGCGAGCGATTATAATAAAGAGATAAAAACATTTGTTGTGAAATATGGATTAAGATCTACCATCTTTTATATTTTACTTCCACTAAGCATTATTGGTTTTGGTTTGTTTATGAGTGTAGCCATATTAAATAACTTCTCTGCCTTCAGAATAATTTTAAACTCCATTCCTTTTTTGGCATTATTATTTGTGATATACTCGATGAAAAAGCGCAGATCAATTTTATATTATTTAATAATTATTGATGGCTTATTATTATTGAAAGGTATTTGTGGATCAATTGGAATGTTGGTATAAAAAATAAAAGCTAGCTCATTTCTGAACTAGCTTTTATGCATCGTGTTTTATAAATCTTATTATTTAATGTTAAATGAGTATACGTATTTAGAATATGGATTTTGAGGATAAACGCCTTCTACCATCAACATATTGCTTTCACTTGAATTTACTGCATCATCTACATCACTAGGTTCGTTAACCGATTTGTTATTTAATTTTGTGATAATAAATCCTTCTCTAATACCGATACTGCTTAGTTTTCCGGCTTTTAAACTTCCAACTTTTACACCACTTTCTATTTTTAAACTCTTTTTATCAGCATCACTTAGTTTAGAAAAGTTAGCGCCTAACAATGAGTTTACATTTACAGCTTCTTTCTTTTTAAGTTCTGTTAAATTATCTTCTCCTCTTAATATAACAGCAATTGCTTTGTCTTTGTTATCGCGTATTACCTTTACATCTATTTTATCGCCTGGGCGGTGTCTTCCAATTTGCTCGGTTAACTCAGATGTTGTATTTACTTCCACGCCTGCAATAGAAGTTATCACATCTCCTTTTTTCAATCCTGCAGCTTCTGCTGCACCACCTTCAGAAACACCTGCCAAATAAACACCTTTAATAGTTTTTAATCCGTACTCTTTTGCAACTTCCGAATTTACTTCCTGAATTTGCACACCTAAAAATGCTCGTTGAACTTTGCCGTATTCCAACAAATCGTCCATTACCTTACGAACTAAATTTACCGGTACTGCAAATGAATAACCTGCATAACTTCCTGTTTGGGATGCAATGGCTGTGTTAATTCCAATTAATTCGCCTTTAGTGCTAACTAAAGCGCCTCCACTGTTACCAGGGTTTACAGCTGCATCGGTTTGTATAAATGATTCTATTGGAAATTTGCTTCCATTATCACCAATAATATTAATACTTCTACCTTTTGCAGATACAATTCCTGCGGTTACCGTAGATGTTAAATTAAAAGGATTACCCACTGCTAATACCCACTCTCCAATTTTAACATCATCAGAATTTCCATATATTATGAAAGGTAAATTCTGTGCATCAATTTTTAATAAAGCTAAATCGGTATTAGGATCGGTACCTATTACTTTACCATTATAAGAACGTTTATCGTTTAAAATAACTTCAATTTTTGTAGCGCCTTTAACTACATGGTTATTTGTAACTATATAACCATCCGCAGAAATAATTACACCAGAACCAGAACCCATTTGCGGACCGCGTTGCCCGAAGGGATTGCCAAAACCATCACCAAAAAAATCGCGGAATGGATCATACTCATTTGAATTACTTCTTGTTTCTGCCATCACTTTAATGTGCACCACACCTGGCACCGTTTTAGCAGCAGCCACTGTAAAATCTGTTCCGCCTTCTGCAGGATTTGGATAAACAGGCAAATTTGCAAATTGAACTTTTTGTCGCTCGGAAATTGTTACAGGCTCAGGGCTTTCTAATAGTTTATATGCAGCCACTCCCACAAAGCCTCCTACTGCTGCTACTAACAATCCGATAAAAATGTACTTTTTCATATTCATATCTTTTTCGTTTAAAGGATTTATCTATTCAAATTTATCAATTTCAAAATCAATGCCAGCTAAACGCATTTATTTCAATTAAAATTGCCGTACTTTTGTAAAAACTAATTTACAGTATATCTATAGGCAAATTATGCAATTCAAATTCTATAAATACCAAGGCGCTGGAAACGATTTCATTTTATTTGATAATCGCAATAAACAATTCCCTGTAAATAATACTGAATTGTATAACAAATTGTGCGACAGAAGGTTTGGTATCGGAGCCGACGGAATTATGCTATTAGAAAATATAAATAATTTTGATTTTAAAATGCTTTACTACAATGCCGATGGGAATGAAAGTACCATGTGTGGTAATGGGGGTAGATGTTTAGTAAGGTTTGCGGAGGACTTAAAAATAATACATTCCGAATGTCATTTTTTGGCAGTAGACGGTTCGCATTATGCCAAAATTTCTGAGAATTTAATTGAGTTAAGCATGATAGATGTGAACTCATGGGACAAGGATGGCGATGATATCACCTTAAATACTGGTTCGCCACATTATATTAAATGGGTGAATGATGTACATCAGGTAGATGTATTTAACGAGGGCCGCAACATTAGGTACAATTCGACCTATAAACAAGATGGCATTAATGTTAACTTTTTAGAATGGACTAACAATGCTTTATATGTTAGAACATACGAACGAGGAGTAGAAGACGAAACACTATCATGTGGAACAGGTGTAACTGCGGCAGCCATGGCTTATGCCATTAAAAATAATTTGCAAGGTAATGTAGCGGTACCTATTCAAACAAAGGGTGGTAATTTAGAAGTACGCTTTAAAAGAACTGAACAATTGTTTAGCAATGTTTTTCTAATTGGGCCTGCTGTAAAAGTTTTTGAAGGCAGCATCGAAATTTCTTAAAATAATACCCAATATATTTCATTAAGCGGTTATATTAAATTACATTTGAATTTTTTTAGTGCTATAAATTGACCTAAATTTTTTTTAGGTAACTCTTGTGGTACGCGTAGATAGCAAAAAGCCTTGTAAATTAGTATATTCTCTATGTAAGCACCCCTACTTAGGGCATGTTATCGAACCCCATATCGTACAATTAAATCCGAACGGCAGTTTTACTTTAAGTCATCGTAAATTATATTCCCAAACAGCTAAAGAGTTTGATGCTTATTTAGATGAAAGCGATTATAAATTGATAAAACTCTTAGATCAATTAGATCAAGAGTACATCATCAAAAAATACAATAAAGAAATTATAAGACCAGCACAATATTTCAGTAAAATTTGGAACGATAAATTATATGCTGTAGTTCGCCCAATTCTGGAAAAGAAAATTGTAGAAGCCATTCAATTAATTGGCGACAAACCATTTTATGAAATGGGGAAAGAAGGCGACCCTGCGAATAAGCAAATATTTATAGCCAAAGAACAAACATCAGTTTTATTTCATTTTAGAAGAAGTCCAGAAGGCACCCGTTATTTCCCAACCATAAAATACTTAGGTAATCGTATTGAGTTTATGTTTAAAGAGGCCGAAGTAATTTGTATGCAACCAGCTTACATGTTGCTTGGAAAAGATTTACTTTTTTTTGAGCCCGAACTCGATGGTAAAAAATTAATCCCATTCCTGAATAAGCGATACATCGACATACCAAAAAATTCGGAGGCCACTTATTTTAAAAAATTTATTGGACCACTAATAGAACGCCACAATGTTTATGCAGAAGGATTTCAAATTATAACAGAGCAATTTGAAGCAAAACCTCAACTAAAAATGGTGTATGCATGGAATGATACGATACAATTAGTTTTATCATTTCAATACGGAAAATATAATTTCCTGTACCAATCGGGCACAAAAGTTTCGGTGAGTGTAGAGAATAAAAACGACGAATATGTTTTTCATCGTGTGAAAAGATCTTTGCAATGGGAAGCTACTAAAATAGATGTTTTAAAAGAATTAGGATTGAGCCCTTCTGATGGTTCGGCATTTGTTTTAAAAACAAATGAGAAAGAAGCTGAAGCGGGCACATACCATAAAATGCTAGAGTGGTTGGCAGAAAACCACGACACTTTACTAGCGGCAGGCTTCCAAATAAATCAAGATGAAAAAGGGAAAAAATATTTCCTAGGTAAAAGCAAAATCGATTTAAAAATTAACGAATCGAATGATTGGTTTGATGTGTACGCTACGGTATATTTTGGAGATACTGAAGTCCCCTTTATTCAACTAAAGGACCATATATTAAATGGCAAAAAAGAATTTGTGTTGCCTAGTGGAGAAATTGCTATTATACCCGAAGAGTGGTTTGCGCAATATCAAAACTTGTTTCATTTTTCTGAAAATGGCCAGCACTTAAAATTTAAAAAGCACCACGTTGCATTGTTAAAAGAGTACGCAGATTCGGAACTTGCTCAAGTAACGATAGACAGGAAATTACAACGATTAACAGAGTTCGAAAGAATTGACGAAGTGCCTATGCCAGCGCGATTCCAAGGAGAGTTACGCCCTTACCAGAAAGCGGGATATGATTGGTTTCATTTTTTACGTAGATGGAATTTTGGTGGAATTTTAGCCGACGATATGGGCTTGGGTAAAACCATACAAACGCTTGCACTTTTACAAAAAGCAAAAGAAGATGCAATTATACAACACACACAACCTACTTTGTTTGAAAGTGCTCAAATAAATATATTCGATTCGGGAAAACGTACAGATGATGTACCTCGCACTTCGTTAATTATTATGCCAACTTCTTTAATACATAATTGGTTAAACGAAGCGAAGAAATTTACTCCAGATCTAAAAATACTAGTATATACAGGAGTTTTCAGAGAAAAAGATATCTCAGCTTTTGTAAATTATGATGTGGTGTTAACTACTTACGGAATTATACGATTAGATATAGAACTGTTCAAACATTTCTTTTTTCATTACATCATTTTAGACGAAAGTCAAATTATTAAAAATCCAAGTTCAAAAATTTCTCGATCTGTACGAACTTTAAAATCTAAATACAGATTAGTGCTAAGCGGCACACCTGTAGAAAATTCGGTGGTAGATTTGTGGTCGCAAATGGCATTTGTAAATCCAGGCTTATTGGGTTCGCAAACATTTTTCATCGATCATTTTGGAGTTCCTATAGATAAGAAGCAAGACGAAGAAAAGGCGAAGAAATTGCAAATGATGATAAAGCCATTTGTGTTAAGAAGAACAAAAAAACAAGTAGCTTCCGAATTGCCACCAAAAATAGAACACTTGTATTATTCTGATATGAGTGAAGAGCAAGAAAAAATATATGAAGAAACAAAATCATATTACCGAAACGAATTGCTTAAAATGATTACGGAACAAGGTGTTGGTCGCTCGCAAATACAATTATTACAAGGCTTAAACAAATTGCGTCAAATTGCAAATCACCCAGCCATGACAGATCCAGAGTTTGATGGAGAGTCGGGTAAGTTTAGCGATGTAATGCACACTTTGGAAAATATTTTAACAAAAGGAAGTAAGGTGTTAATATTCTCCCAATTTGTAAAACACTTAGATATTTTCAGAAAGCATTTAAAGAAAGAACATATCTCATTTTCTTATTTAGACGGTTCTACTATGAACAGGCAAGATGTGGTTACAGAGTTTAAAACGAAAGAAGAAATTCAGGTATTTTTAATTTCGATAAAAGCGGGTGGTGTAGGTTTAAACTTAACCGAAGCCGATTATGTGTTTATACTCGACCCATGGTGGAACCCTGCAGTAGAACAACAAGCCATTGACAGAACGCATAGAATAGGACAAAAAAATACCGTATTTATTTATAAATTTATTACAAAGAATTCGGTAGAAGAAAAGATATTGGCATTGCAAGAACGCAAGCGCCGTATTGCCGATAGTTTAATTACTACAGAAGAATCGTTTATTAAATCACTTTCGGAAGATGATATCCGAGCAATATTAGAATAAAATGGATTTTAAAAAATTTGCCATCGCAAGTACTTTGTTTGCATTCCTTACAACAGTAGCGGCACAAGTATATATACCGAACGGAGATGTGCCCATTACTTTACAAAGTGTATTTGTATTGTTAGCAGGTTTAATCGCTGGTGCTAATGCAGGAATTACTTCTCAATTAATTTATTTAATGCTTGGCGTATTTACACCTGTATACGCTGGAGATACTTATGGAATGGACATCTTAGCCGATCCTAGTGTCGGTTATTTATTTGGCTTCCCGATAGCCGCTTTTATTGCAGGTTTACTTGGCCACAAACAAAATATTTGGATGATCTTGCTTGGTGTGGTTTTAGCACAAACATCTTTATACATTTCGGGAGTATTAGTATTGATGATAAATTCTGAAACAACTTTTGCAAATGCATTTCAAGTTGGATTTATAAATTTAGCATTTATCGGATATGGCAAAGCAGTTGTAACAGGCTTGCTTTATTTTGGCTACAGACGAATTTACGAAAAAAGAGTTAGCGAAGAAAAATAGCTCACAGAGTTACTCAAAGTACACACAAAGTTTCACAGAGTTTTTCTTTGCTAATTTGCGTGATTGATAAAAATATTTTAATTCTCACACAAGTCCTCATAGTCTGATGCAGCACCTTCTCAAAATTCTCTATGCAAGGGTCCCCGAACGAAGCGCAGCGCAGTTGAGGGGCAGTGATAATTTGATAGTGTATACTAGCACTTGAATTAACGAACTTTCCTTGCTATCAACAAGCCATCTCTTATTGGAAACAGCACATTCTCTACTCTTGTGTCTGCTTGTACTTTGTCGTTAAAATCTAATAAGGCCTTGGTGTCTTTATCAAGTTTAATGTCATCGTCAACAACTTTGCCGCTCCACAAAACATTGTCGGCAAGTATGTACCCTCCTACATTAATTTTATCAAAAACTAAATCGTAATACGTAGCATAGTTTTCTTTGTCGGCATCAATAAACACTACATCAAACATTCCTTCTAGAGTGGGAATTATATCTATAGCATCGCCTAAATGGTGCTTTATTATTTTGGAATAAGTGCTTTTATCAAAATGCTTTTGCATCATTTCTTCTAGCTCTGCATTAATATCAATGGTAATTAATTCGCCATTTTCTGGCAAGCCTTCGGCCATGCACAATGCCGAGTAACCTGTGTAGGTACCAATTTCTAAAATGCGAGTTGGTTTTATCATTTTCATGAGCATGCTTAATACCCTGCCTTGGAAATGTCCAGATATCATTCTTGGCCTAAGTACTTTTAGCTGTGTTTCTCTGTTGAGTTCCTGTAAATGTAAGGGCTCTACATCGGTATGTTGTTCTATGTATTTTGCTAAATTTTGTTCAATAAATTCCATCTTATTCTGGTAAAAATAATAAGCTACTTAATTTGCGTTCGTCGAAAACTTCGTTTGCAATTCTCAATACGTCATCTGCAGAAACAGATTCTATTTTTTCATAAATCTGTTCTAAAGTATCGGCTTTGCCATGGTCTAATATACTTTTGCAAAATGCGATTAAAACAGATAAATGATTTTCTTCTGCTAAAGAAATTTGCCCAATGAATTTTTTCTTAGCTTGGTTTAATGCCAATGCACTTAACTTTTTTTCGCGCATTATTTTCAGTTCTTTCATAACTAAACTCATGCACTTCTCCATCTTCTCTGCATCGGTACCCATGTATACAGAAAAAATTCCAGTATCGCTCATAGGTGTATAGTTGGCATCAATTGCGTAACATATTCCTTTCTTTTCACGTATCTCCATATTTAAGCGTGAGCTCATGCCTGGCCCACCCAAATAATTATTGAGCAATAACATGGCAGTTTTATCTTTATGATGTATTGAGTAGGTTCTATTTCCTATAACTGCATGACTTTGCACACTGTTTTTCTTTTGAACTATTTGTTGAGCCTTATATTTATTAGGCTTTACACGAACTACTTCTTTGGTATGTTTTTTTACTTTCGCAAAATAGGTATTCGCTAAGTCTACTAATTGTTGTTCGTCAACATTTCCGTATACACCAATTACAATGTCCTCGGCACGGTAATGTTGCTCTGTAAATTTCAATAAATGTTTTCGCTGTATGTTAGCTACTGTTTTTTTGTTCCCTAAAATATTTGCACCCAATGCATGCTTATCAAAAATAATCGATTCGAAATCGTCTTGTATAGCTTCCTCCGGTAAATCTAAATACGAATCTATTTCGTCCATTATTACCTGTTTTTCTTTTACAATTTCTTGTTCTGGAAATGTAGAGTTAAATAATAAATCGGCAAATAATTCGATGGCACGTTCTAAATGTGGTTTCAAAAAAGAGGCATGTATGCAGGTCTGTTCTTTACTGGTGTAAGCATTTAAATCGCCGCCCACTACTTCCATCCTATTTAAAATAGTATATAATGTTTTTGTTGATGTTCCTTTGAACAACATGTGTTCTATAAAATGCGCTAAGCCTTGTGTAGTTTGATCTTCATCACGCGAACCGCAATTAATTACTACACATGCATGTACTATTGGCGAATAAGGATTTGGTTTATGCAAAACACGAAGCCCATTTTTTAGGCTAAACAGCTGATACTCCATAGGGCAAACATACGAAATTATGTATTAGATATCTTCTCCTTCAATTTCATTCAACACATTATACATTTCCTGCACTTCAGTTTGTTTTTCTATTGCGCCGAGTTTTTCGTATGAGCTAATTAAATTACGTAATACTCTTTTTAAAATTTGAATATTACTACAAGGTTGGTAAAAACTAGGGTGTGCTTGTACATTTAACTGTTTCAAAAAATAATCAACATCACGCTTATTAAATATAAAGCCTTTATTAAATGCATTTATATAAAATAAAATTCCTTGTTGATGGTCGTGCAAGTCTTGGTAATCATTCGCTTCATCAATATAAGCTAATATAAAATGTTGTGGCAAATTCACACCATATATAGGAATGTCTAACATTTGCGCAATTACAGAATACACAATAGCCATAGAAATTTGATTTCCTCGGCGCGATTCCATTACAATGTTTAAATACGAATTTTGCGGGTCGTTGTAATTGGTAACATTTCCTGTAAAACCATGCATGTTGTATATTACATGGTTTAGTATTTTTACTTTTTCAACTGGGCTGGTATCGTACCTCAACTCAATCCAAGCATCGCGTTTTATCGCTTCAATCTGATTAATTATTTTTTGTTCATCTAGTTCTGGGTACTGGTATTTAGATACCGTTATAAAACCTTTTAGCAAGTCAAATGCGCCAGAAACTGCCCAAGTTTGCAAATCGTGTTTTACAATGCTAAACTGAATTTTATGAATGAGCTCTTCTATTCGCTGTTGCAAAAGTATATCGAGCGAGCTTTCCCATGTCTTTTCCAAGGTAGGAATCACTTCAGGACCTAAACTCAGAATTCTATCTTCAACATGTCGATAGATTTCTGCGTCCGAATCGTCGAGCAGTTTAATTAAAGCTTCTAATTCCTTCGCATCCATATACCCTAATTTACAAAAAATCCTATTTTAATCCTAAAATTGTTTAAAAAGCCCTAATTTCGGACATGAATCCCATTCTTCGGACATACTATTGGCTTTCGCATTACCTAATTTCTAATACTTTGCATGGCACACATTCGCCATTTGTGTATTCATTTTTAGAGAAAGTAGTTTATCAAAAAACTGATCAACTCCCAAAAACTGTAGGTCTTTTATATAGAATAGCAAAATTTGCACCAAATAATTTAATGTTATGTATAAAAGCTGATGAGAGCAATTCTGAAGCTTTATCAAACTTAAACAAACACATAATTACAAGTTACGAAGCAGTAAAAAACGAAGCGCTTGGCCTAGTTTATTTTGGTGAGCATATGCATGCAGCAGAAATAATGGATACCTACCATAAATTAAAACAGATTGTTGGTGCAGAAACTATTTTTGTTTTTGCTGATATTTCCAATGATGAAAAGAAACGAAAAGTATGGAAGCATTTGTGTAAAGATGAAAAAAATATCATCAGCATAGATCTATTACATACTGGTATTATGTTTTTTGATGCTAAAAAACCAAAAGAGCATTTCAGAATTTATTATTAAAAAATTTATAAAACTTTAATCGTTTTAACTCGTACAAGCAATTATGCTAAACAGGTTAATGGTTAGCTCTCTCCTATTATTTTTTTCTATACAAATTTTCGCTGAGGGCACTATGCAACTTAGGCCAGGCTCGAGTGATTTTGGGTATATTCAGATTAATGATAAAGCCCGAACTTTTGCTACTTATATTGCTGCAGAAGATGAGCGCATCTATATAAATGTAGCATCGGCTAGAGAAAAGGTTTATATAGGTTTTGGTAGGGTTACAGATGGTAGTGCTGCAAGAACAGATGTATGGTACAGAATTAAAGATCCTAATGGAAATGTTGTTGCTGGCCCAACAAAAGTTCCAAGTTCGGGAACTGGATTTATTAATGCATATTCTAGAGCCATAGCCGGACCAAGTAAAATAAGTGGTAGCTCTGGATATACCGCAATAGAATTTAAACCAACTACTATTGGCGATTACTACATTGAGTTTAACCAAGGAAGTGCAACCGTTATTACCAACCCAAACGGCAACAAAAGAATTTTTGAAATGTTCGACATTACAGTAATTGATACAGTATCTGTAACTGCAAAAACTGGTAGACTATGGAGTAAAAACTGGGACATTACTACCAATGGCAATAACAATGCTTTTAAAGGAACCTTTTTTGTGTACTCTGCTGATGGTGTAGTAACCTCGATAAACTTTAACGGCATACAACCACATGCTTTTAGGGTTGCATGTAACAGCACAGGTAGTGTAAATACTGGCAACCCAGCATTAGATAGGCAATCGCGTGCTGGTAATTATACCTATTCGTCTTATAAAATATTTTTAAACGACCCCGATAATACTATTTACCCAAGTGGTGTAATTGGTTCTTTACAAACTAATATTCAACTCACTGGTTGTGCTCCCAATTATTGTTTAAATATTACTACGGATGCCGCAGGTTATATAGAGTTTGTGGTAAACTTAAACGGAGTAGCAGGTTACCAAGCTGGTACAAAAGATTTAATTTTTGGGCAAAATGTAAATACAGGAACTACTTGTATTCCTTGGGATGGGAATGATGGATTAGGAAATAGAATTACGCAAAATATAAATTTCGAAATAAATGCCGAATACAAATTCGGCTTAACTAATTTGCCGATTTTTGATGCAGAAAATTTCACAAACGGACTAATTGTAAGTTCTATTAGACCCTTAGTTATTAAACCTCGATTGTTTTGGGACGATAGTAAAATACCCGGTGGCACTACAAACTTTACAGGTTGTGTAAGTAATGCTTGCCATGCTTGGCCAAGCAATGGCTTTGGCGATGAACGAACCATTAATACATGGTGGTATGTAAATGTGGAGCGCGACACCATTATTACACAAACGTTGCCTAGGCCACAACCCTCAATAGTTGGCAACAATAGATTTTGTAAAATAGATACAACTATTTCTTTTAATACTTCAAATAATATTGGTAGTACTTATTTGTGGAGATCTACTAAAAATGCAATTTCAAGTTCGGTGAGTTTATCAACTATTAGCTATCGTACAAAAGTAGGAATAGATACTTTAACGGTTTTAGAAACTAATAATATAGGATGTTTTGAAGACAGCGTATTTGTGTTTTCATACCCATACCCTAGTCCTGATGTTGTTGGCGATACCATTGTTTGCGATATAAATACGGTTGATATTTATAACATCGCAACAAATTTATTGAATACTAAAAGTTGGACAGTTAATAAAGGACTTGTGTTAGATGGGAATGGTACAAGTGCGGTACAAATCAGGTGGACTTCCTTAGGCAATGGTTATGTAGAAGTATTAGAAACCAACCCTAATGGTTGTGCAACTACCAAACGACGAAACATTAAAGTAGTTGCAAAACCGGTAATAAATTCAATAAACCACTAAAGGGTTTTTATTCCTAATTCTTTTAATTGCTCGTTAGATATAGTTGAAGGTGAATCTATCATTACATCTCTACCCGAATTATTTTTCGGGAAAGCAATTACATCGCGTATAGAATCTAACTCAGCAAATAGAGAGCACCATCTATCGAAACCAAAAGCAATACCACCGTGTGGAGGTGCACCAAATTCAAATGCATCCATTAAAAATCCGAATTGTTTTTGTGCTTCTTCTTTGCTAAAGCCTAACAAATCAAACATAGTTGATTGTAATTCTTTATTAAATATTCTGATAGAACCGCCGCCAATTTCTGTTCCATTTATCACCATATCATAAGCATTTGCTCGCACATCGCCAGCGTTTGTTTTTAACATCGAAATGTCTTCTGGTTTAGGCGATGTAAATGGATGGTGCATGGCGTGGTATCTATTATTTTCTTCATCCCACTCTAGTAATGGAAAATCTAACACCCACAATGGAGCGAATACATTTTTAGCTCGTAAGCCTAAACGAGAGCCCATTTCTAAGCGTAATTCACTAAGCGCTTTTCTGGTTTTATCTGCTTTACCAGCTAATATCAAAATTAAATCGCCTGGTTCTGCAGCAAATTTTTCTTTCCATAAATTCAATGCTGCTTCATCATAAAATTTATCTACAGATGATTTTAACGTTCCGTCTGCTTGTACTCTTGCGTATACTAAACCTGTAGCACCAATTTGCGGACGTTTTACAAAATCTATTAATTCATCTAATTGCTTACGCGTGTATTCTGCACATCCTTTTGCACAAACTCCTACAACTAATTCCGCATCATCAAATACCTTAAAGTCTTTGCCTTTCACCACATCATTCAACTCCACAAATTTCATATCGAAACGAATGTCGGGCTTATCAGAACCATACAAACGCATAGCGTCTGCATAGGTCATACGTGGGAACTCATGAATATCAATTCCTTTTACTGCTTTAAATAAGTGCTTGGCTAATCCTTCGAAAGTATTTAAAATATCTTCCTGCGTAACGAAAGCCATTTCGCAATCTATTTGCGTAAATTCTGGCTGACGATCGGCACGCAAATCTTCGTCTCTAAAACATTTTACAATTTGAAAATACCTATCGAAGCCAGAAACCATTAATAATTGTTTAAATGTTTGAGGCGATTGAGGTAAGGCATAAAACTCGCCATTGTTCATTCTACTTGGCACCACAAAATCACGAGCGCCTTCTGGTGTAGATTTTATAAGCACTGGAGTTTCTACTTCAATAAAATTAAGAGAGTCCATGTACTTGCGTGTTTCTTGAGCCATGCGATGGCGCAGCTCTAAATTTTTACGCACCACATTTCTACGTAAATCTAAGTAACGATATTTTGCACGAAGCTCTTCGCCACCATCCGTTTCGTCCTCTATCATAAAAGGCGGAACTTTTGATTCGTTTAACACTTCAATGGCACTTACTTTTATCTCAATTTCTCCCGTAGGGATTTTGAGGTTTTTACTGCTTCGTTCAATTACTGTACCGGCAACCTGCACAACATACTCTCTGCCCAAAGTTCGAGCAAGTTTGCACAAGGTGTCATTCTCTTCCATGTTAAAAACAATTTGTGTAATGCCATATCGATCTCTAACATCGATAAAAGTCATTCCACCTAAATCTCTCGATTTCTGTACCCAACCACTAATAATAACCTCTTTGCCTAAATCGCTAATGTTTAATGCCCCGCAAGTATGTGTCCTTAACATATATTTAAAAATGAATCTCAAAAGTATGATTTTCAGTCGAAAAATACAGATGAAATTGTAGATTTGGTTAAAACTTTATGCAATGATTAGAAAATTAGAAGACTTTTATGCGGTTTGGAATTACGAATCGGAAAGCACACTAAAAATGTTTGAAGCTATTTCTGCTGATCGTTTTAAAAACACAGGCTCAGAAAACATCAGAAGCATTGCTCGTTTGGCTTGGCACATTGCCGAGAGTATAGCCGAAATGCTTAACCATGCAGGTTTACCATTAAATGGTATAAGTGACGCGAGCAACGAAACAAACGATTTGCTGAAATTAATTTCTGAATACAAAAAATCTTCGGCTTCATTAATAGAGAAATTAAAAGCAAACTGGTCCGACGATATTTTAGATGAAAAAGTAAATATGTATGGTGATATGTGGGAAAAAGGTCAAGTTTTAAGTGTACTTATACGCCACCAAAGTCACCATAGAGGGCAATTAAGTATTTTGTTAAGGCAAGAAGGTATAGTAATTCCTGGCATGTACGGACCAACCAAAGAAGAGTGGATTGCAATGGGTTTAGCTCCAATGTTATAATATGTCGTCGCATCATTTTGTTAGAGAAAAGCAGGAACCTGCGCTGTACATTCATTCTAACGATACGCTTAACAATGAATTATTAGGAGAGCTTTTAGAATGGAGCCCGTACGTTATCGTTGATGAGCACGCTCTTTACATGATTAGCCACGAGCCTATTAAAATTGATTTAGTGG
>JAGVEE010000323.1 GCA_020058405.1 Sphingobacteriales bacterium | reverse complement strand
TATTGCGAGATTATCCGGGAATGAAGCTAAAACTTTTTTCAGCGATACATTGTCAATGTGTACACTGTCGTAGTACGAATGTATTTCCACCTTATTACTGGCTATCGTGGCGGTGAAATAATATTCGTAACTCGAAGGTACTCCCCTATTCTGCTCATAGAAAAAGTCACCGTTGTACTCACCAAGCTGGTTAGTATAGAAATCCAAATCCGTACTTGTGTAGTCAGAAGGAGCGCTGTAACTGAACACAACATCGGCACTAAATTTATACTTAGCTCCCACCTCTAACGTAACCAATTGAGTGGCAGCGCTGCCACTCCCGTTAAAACTTTTAAGCACACCTGAGTTTATCGCCATATCAGAGCCAAGCGTCCAGTTGGATGTGGAGCTAAAGTCACCATTGGCCAATGTTTCAGGCCCTAAATAATCACCTTTCTTGACCCCCACCGTTCCGCCATTTGTTGCATCAAATACAAAGTCAGCCCCTAAAGGCTGCACAGTGGTTGTAGAATCATTGATGCCTATTTTAAAATTAGCGCCATCTGCGTTCATGGTCAGTTTTTCATCCCCCGCCAAGTCGAAGCGAATAGTGTCTTCATCTGCTGATTCTTCTACTTGAATTTTGGTGTCATTATCAGCATCCTGAATTTTGGTGTGGTTATGTAAGGAAAGAGCGCTCGACACATATCCCTTATCTACCAGAGAACGGTCAGTGTAGGTTGCAGAATAATCCGCAGCATAACGGATACCCCTTTTCACTGGTCTATTGTCAGTATATGTGTCTAAATTGAAATTAGCAAGAGAATTCGATGTTAATCCTATGCCATTAGCCTGTATGTTAACCAGACCATTATTTGCTTCCATCGTAGTTGATCCGTTAGCAAATCTCATCCCATAATTGCTAATATTGAATTCGTAGTCACCATTAATGACAAAGAATCCATGTGGCAGTAATTTTACATCGGTAAAATCGGTAGAGAAGAAAGCTCCACCGAAATTATCTCCCTTTAGATAATTCCTGAGATGCAGGTATTTTGCATCATAGGTATCCATCCCACTAATAGTGGTATCACGGATAGCGAAAGATATTCGAGCCGTATCTGTACCGTAACGATTATCTTTCAGCGTAAAGTTATCGGTAATAGTCCCGACTGTATTTGTTGGAATATTACCACTTCCGCCATAGATTCCATTACCATCCCCAGCAATATTTATTAAACTATCTATATAACCTTTATCTGGAATCGCTCTCGGATTATCTGCCATATTTGCTGCTAAATTTCTAGAATAAACCATTCCAGGAGAACCAGCAGGCGGTGTAAAAACAACGCTATCAGAACGTACTTCAAATTTACTATGTATTGTACTTCCTCTATATTGCTTTAATTGTGTAGTAGATTGTGTTATTTCTAAACCGTTAGCATTATCAAAACCACCACCACCACCATTTTCAAGTACTCTAACTTTAATGTTATCAGAGGCTACATCTACTTGCGATATATTTTGAGGTGAGTATTGTTGTGCTGTTATCACAGTACCATAAGGGGTTGTGGTATTTCTTGCTACATATTCATTGAGACTATCTTCACTTACTAAGATAGCTTCCCCTCCTTGAATTCTAATGGAAACAGAGTCTCCGTTAGAACTATGCATTTCATACATATTTCTATTTAAATCAATATTAATATTATCAAAAACTTCACCTCCCATTCTAACAGTATCTGTGGTTTCAACCAAACCATCTCTAAAAACTTTATCAGAACCGCCTGTACTGATATTTAATGCATAATGTGCAAACATACAAGCAGCTAAATCAGGAGAAATACCAGCTTGAGAAGCCCCGTTTCCATCTGCTGTAGGGGGAATAATAGGAGCAGTTCCTGCTAATTCTCGAACAATAGCACACTTCTGTCCAACTGCAGGTTCACTTACTTCTGCTGCAAAATCAGCAGTAGGAATAGTCAAAGTACAATTAATCATACTACCACCCCCTGAAACCCCCGACATGATATATCTAGCGCATCCCCACCACACTACATCGCCATTTTGACAATTAGCAGCTTCCCAAGTACCATTGGGTTGGAATCGCAATCCTCCGTTAAAACCTACAATAGTTACAGTATAAGGGTTACTACCACTTACAGACTGAAATGTACCGTAACCGCTAAATCTTTCATCTACTGTTACTTGACTAAAACAAGAAGAAACAGCAAAGATTATTAAAAAGATTATTAAAAAGACACTTATTAATTGTTTCATTAGTAATTGTTTAAAATCTTCCCATAAGATTACTAGCATCTGCGCCAAGAAGACTACTATAATTTGCTATTTCGATTTCTAAATCGCCTGAACCCCCACCTACAACACCGGTACCAACTCCTGTCAACCTAACTATAAGGTTTGGAGTTGATGTTGTAATATCGTAAGATTGTGTATTTGTCCTGCTAATCGCAGAAGTATTTCCAAATAAATTAACCCCTCTAATTATGGGAGCCTTAACATCAGTTCCGGACGTATTTTGATTATATGCACTATTACCAGCATAATCAAACCTTAAAAGAAGATTAGCTCCAGGATTCTGAGGGTCTGTTGAATATATATCAAAACTTAGTAACTCTACACCACTCGGGACATCAAATTCCCATTCGTTTGACGTTGTTCTTGTAAAAGTAATACCAGAGCCTGTAGCGTAAACTCTAGCTCCATTACCTGCACTATATTCAAGAATGCCACCACTAGAAGTAGATGCAATTGTTACAATCCCTGCACCCCCTGCAGACGTACTACCAGACGAGGTTAACGTAATATTAGAACCTTCTACAAATTGTATTGAACCTCCGCTATTACTAAGAGTAAGAGTATGTGAAGTTGCATCATTTGAATTGGTGACAGTTTGAAGTTCGTTTGTATTAGAAGCATCAGGAAAAGCAATAGCAATGTTGCCCGCCGCAGTAAGTCGACCGTCACCATCAACTGTAAAATTAGGTACATTTGTACTATTACCGTAACTTCCTGCTAAAACACTAGTAGATGCAAGAGCGGCAGCATCTACAACAGCTACATCAAAATTATTAGTAGCAATTACACCAACTCCTAAGGTAGTAACATTACTACCTGTAGTAGTAGACACTGCTCCTGTAAGGTTTGCTCTACTTAAGGGATTTCCAACAGTACCATCGCCATCAATCGTATTATCAGAAGCTACTGTACTTAGTCCTGCTGTTCCATTAGATGCTGCAGTAATTCTACCATCTGCATCAACAGTAACACTTGCATTAGTATAGCTACCTGCAGTTACCGCAGTCGATGCTAATTCTGTTGCGCCTACAACACCTGATTGGATTTCTGCAGTATTACTTCCAGCTGATATAACTACATCACCACTTATTGCAGCTCTTTTTAAAGTATTGCCAGACGTGCCTACACCAGTTAAAGTAGCATCTGTAGCAACTGTTTGACTTCCCCAGTTATCCCCAGCACCTCCGCCTGGAATTGTTACTGTTAGATTTGTAGTACCTGTAACAGTTACACCCGCCCCAGTAAAGTTAATATTACTAACCCCTCCGGAAGTACCAGTATTAATTGTTTCATCTTGAAACTGTATATTTTGTTGTTTTTCTAACGCAAGTTCATCAATTGCATTTTGTGTAGTAGTAGACGCAATTGTACCATTTGGTATATTATCAATTTCAGATGCTTGATAATCAAGCATTGTTTTAGTATTACTAACGGTTAGAGCTACTGGACTTGCTGACGCCCCTGTGTTATTCCCTATAAAACGTAAATCGGGGATATCTGCAATTTTACTAAGAGTTACAGCATCATCAATAATTTCTGCACTACCTACTGCATTTGCTGCTATTTCAGCGCTACTAACTCCATCCGTTGCAATTTCATTTTGACCAACAGCTCCTGTAATTATTTGAGAATTACTAGCTGTTCCACTTAAATCACCTCCCATAGTGGGATCTTGAGTAGGATATGTTATGTTTACATTTGAAGCCCCCGTAGCTCTACCATCAGCATCAAATACAACTTGTGCAACTTGAGTAGTATTTCCATATGTTCCTGCTGTTACGGTAGTAGAAGCAAGTTCAGAAGAACCAACTGCGTCATTAGCTATTTCTACGCTACCTACTGCATTTGTAGTTATTTGTAAATCATTGCTTCCAATAGCAGCAGTTACATCCCCAGTAAAAGCAGCATGTTTTAACGTATTTCCTACAGTACCATCTCCAACAAAAGTAGCATCAGTGACTACTGTCTGTACCCCCCAGTTATCACCCCCGGATACTGAGGCAGCAACAGTTAAAGTATTACCAGAGAAACTCGTCATAGCACCTCCGCTACCAGTAATAGTAATAGTATTACTACCAGGTGTATTGCTACTAATAGTTACAGCATTCGACGAACCCCCTAATGTCAATAGCCCTTCATTAGCTAATCCGCCGTCAACCTCACTCGAAAGTTTTGTTTCTAACGATGTTTCTATAGCTTGAAAAGCAGGTTTAATTGCAATATTATCAGCAATTGTCGAACCAGTAAAAGTACCTAAATGATTACTACCGTCGACTCTTCCAGTTAATAACTGTAAGTTATTTAAATCAGTACGGTGCGCTGTAATTGAATCTAAAAGACTAGGAGGCACAATAGTATCAGACGGGATAACAACAGTAAGATTACCAGCACTACGTGTAGCTGTTAAAATATCCGTTGATCCATTATATGCTAGCGCTGTAATATCCGCATTAGCATAATCTGTTGCTATTTCATTTACAGCCCCTTGTATTGTTGTTGCAGAAATAGTACCAGCAGGTACATTTGTAATTTCACTTGCAGTGTAATCCCCGTTTGCGGATACAACAACTCCGCTACGACCTTCAAAAGTAGAAACTCCACTGCCACCACCAGCAGCAATAAGAGTACTAATAATTTTAGTATTATGAATCACAATACTGGAAGCTAAACTAGGAGGAATACCGGTGCCGGCATTATCGCCTTGTTTTGGTAAAGGAAATATACCAGAAACTTCTCTACCAACCGCTACAATTTCTCCAGGATTTAATGGAGATACTCCTAATCCTTCATCCGGACTATTAATTCTTACATTAAATCCAGTTGAACTACTACTATTTACCAACGTAACTACAAATCTAGCTCCGTCTCGAAATATAATGTCGTTAGCAGCTACATCACCACCTTCCCATGCCCCATTAATCTCAAAACGAGGACTTCCATTAAATCCTGTTAAAGCAACTGTGTAATTACTACTACCTAAACTAGTAACACTAGATACTGTACCAAAACCACTAAATTGTTCTTTAACAGTTTGTCCAAAAGACATTGCAGTAAATAACAGTAGATTTATTAATAATAAGTATTTTTTCATATTAATGCTCTAATTAAAAATTAAACATTACAATTGAAGCAGCAGAACCTAACGCTGTAGTGTAGTTTGCTATTTCAATTTCTATATCACCGCTGCCAACCTCAGTAATACGAGGTAACAAGTTGGTAGCTCCTGTTGTTACAGCGTACTGTTGAAAGTTTGTTCTTGTTATTACAGTAGCACCATCACCATTACCAGCCATATTAACCCCCCATATACGTACAGGTGGGCGAGCATCCGTTCCAGCAGTATTAGTATTAAAAGGACGGGTACCATTGTAAATGAATTTAATATAGCAATTGGCACCGGGGTTCTGCGCAGTAGTGTTATAAATATATCCAGATTTAATATCTACACCATCGGGAATTGTTACTATCCACTCAAAAGCGCTTATGCGAACAAAAGTAACACCTAATCCAGTAGCAGTAACAATCATACCACTACCAGCACTATAAGTGCTCTCCCCTGTTACACTTCCTCCTACGCTATTACCCCCAATTTGGTGTAAATTAGTAGGCCCCATTTGAAATGCAAAAGCACGAGATGTACCACTTAGTATAGTTATAGCACCTAAATCGGAACCATCTAAACCTTTAAAAATACTATTAAAAGTTAATGTTCTATCTGCACCACTCGCAGTCACGTTTAATACGTATAATTCACCAGTACCTATATTTGTAGGAGCGGCTAAAGTCCTATTAGCTCCAATAGTCAATAAAGCATAATTACCATTATTGGCATTCCATGTAACTGTAGCCGCATCAGCCAAAGTTTGAATAGCTAATTTACCAAAATCATTAGCGGACATAAATCCGTTAACAGTTGTCGTAGCTAGAACAATAATATCTTTTAATGCTTGAAACGCTTGTTTAATTGTTAACGTATTTAGATTCGGTAATCCAGTACCAGTAAAATTACCAAGATTAGTTACACCCTCGGCTATACCGTTTAACGCAATTAAATCATCTATGCTAAGAATTACTTGCGTTTCCGGTACAGTTAAATTTTGTGGTGTTGCAGAGGTGCCCGAATCATTTCCCTTTAAAGTAAAAGCTGGCATTTCAGCCATATCACTATTGTTAACGCTATTAGCGTTATAGTTGATAATAGTACCTCCTCCACTAATAGTTATATCACCATAAACACCATCAACTAAACCACCACCTCCGCCTGAAACAGAGTTTACATAGCGGAGCATTAGTATTAAGATACTCCCAAGTTGTGTCCAACCTGTATCTAGATTACCATTATTGATATAAGTAGTGATTAAAGACTCCAACGCAGATAGCGTTGGAGTACCATTGTATTGTATGGATTTACTGATAATTTCTCTTCCCATTATTTTATTATTTTTTATCTTTTATTAATTTGTCCAATTCTCCATTCAACAAATTAAATGAATCAAATCCGTTTTTAAATAGTATATCTATACCTAAAGCATAGTTACTAAAAATCGTATCTACTTTATATAAAGTACCTGTGTATTTTCCGCCTCTTATGATTTCTTCTGTATGTTTGTAATAAATACTTGTATAATACGCTCTCCATGTATGTAGTTTATTTACAACTACACTTACATCTTTTATACTTCCCCCGTATTTTAGCAATTCCGCTCTAATTTCACTATTAATTTTATTATTTAAATCAATAGTTTCTTTACTAAACAGAATCACTAAATCGTCTTCACTTATGTTTTCTTCTAATTTGTTTAAAACTCCTTCGATAAAATTGTAATAACAATTAGCAATTATAGAGATATACTTAAAAAAAACTTCTGCTTTAAGTGCAGAAGTAAAATTAACTGAATCTTTAAATTCATCAGACGATTTATAAAAATCAAGTCTAACTAGTAGTCTATGTTTTTTTAAATCATTCAACTCTAATATTTGTCTGTCTTGTAGTTTTCTAAGAAAATAATTTGTTAATCCTGTTAACCAGTTTTTACTTTTAAATACTGCAATTATACTTCCCAGGAAAGTTACTAAGAGACTGATTAACGTAATTTCTAGTGCGTCTAAATTCATAATGGCAATATGTGTTTATTAATTAAGGGTCGTCATAACCGAACCCATCTAAGATTTCGTCTATGTTAATCCCTTTGCATGAAAAGCATTCTTTATATTCGTCATAATCGATTTGTTTTTTATAATCAGCAATTGTTTCTTCATTAATAGTAAAATAAGGACTGTTTGTTCTACTGTAAACTAGTTGAGCAAATACCATTGCAGCCATATAATTCTGCATACGTCCCCAACCAGCTATATCAAATTCAGTAGCACATTCTTTCTTTATAATTGATAAAACAAGTTTCTTCACCTTATCTTTTATAGGGAAAAATCCAGTCCCGTATACTATGTTATCGTAATCTATAACTGGAGGTAAACTAATCATTACAATTACAATTACAATAGTTATTACCCTGTTTAATAATTTGACTTATTACATACAAATCATCTAAATCAGTAGTGCTTAATGTGCTAAATTGCCATCCAACAACGTATGTTGAATTTAATAAAGATAGAAAAGTAAAATACAATAAAGCAATAGCATTAAAATTGTATTTCTCATTTATACCTTCACTTTTATCTTCACAACCGCAACCGCAATCTGCATCTTTGCAGATTAGTTTCTTAATCTTAGATAAAAGGCAACTCTCAAATCCACAATATACTATGATTTTAAAATTCGTTCCGGTATCTGTATCTGTTAATGTATAAACACCATCAGTTAGTGTTAGATTATAAACACCACTAGCCGGTACAATAACAGTATCTTTCAATAAAAGCGTCTTATCATCTTGTAATACTTTAACTTGAACATTTGTAGCAATTCCGGTATTTACAGATAAATCAAACGAACTACAAGATATTTGTGCGATATTTAGCATAGTTAACCATTTATTTTAAATAAATTAGGGGCACCTTTTAAAAGGCACCCCCATATACAATTTTTACTTATTCACTAAATTCACCTTCTGGAGAAGCACCAGAACCCGTCTCAGGAGCTTGACTAAGCAAGCCTAAAATTGTATCAAAGGTGGCAATTAAGCCGTCCCCTGTTGCGATACCGACAACAGCATGATTAATAGTAGCGTCTTTCACATACGCACCTACATTATGCTCTGTTTTCCATTTAAAGTTGTATGTTACAAAGTTAGTAGCAGCGGCAAATTCTAACTCAGAAGGTTGTTTCCACCAGAGGTGTTGTTGCCCCATACTATTAGATTTACCACGAGTAGTGATGTCTGCTTCAGATTCAAGTTGAGCTAATTGAGCTAAAGTGCCTTGACCTTGAACAACAGTCACAGAAGTACCAAGACCATCTTTCCAAACAGTTGCATTAGCAAACAATTCAGCTTTACCAACTTCAAAAGCTACACCAAACTCTTTGGAAGTTAAACTGATACCTACATTAACACCGGTATCAACAACAGCGGCAGCTACAACAATACTTTCAGGATTGTTATTAATCAATGCTACCATTTTAGTAACTAATGTATGGCCAGTTTCCCCAACTGCAACAGGAACTTCATAAGAAAGTTTATCGCCTGCTTGATAAGTACCAGTCATTTTTGCAACACGCAAAAAAGCAGAAGTATCTGTAACAAGAGTTACGGGGAGATTTAAAGAGCCGTTACCAGCGCTATTTTCGCCTACAATAGTCACTTGTTTAGCAGGGGCAACGTAAGCTGTTTTCAGTTGATGAAAAGCATTACGGTCTATGGGAGCTGTTTTAATTGCAGCATGACCATCGAGAGACCCCATAGCTATCCAAAACTGTTGCGTGCCAACAAGGGAAGGAGCAGAAGTAGAAGTTGTTACTAAAACATTTTCTTCAGTAAATATTGCAATTGCCCCAGGAGCAAGCAAATTTATTTCATAAATGTTAGCAATAGTACCACCACCTGTCTTAGCAGCATAAGCCACTGTAGGCTTTGCTACTACAAGGTTTAAATATTCGTTAATCATTATCTCTATTTGTAATTTTTAAATTATTAACATTTCGTTCCATGTAAACTAAAGCGTACTCACAGGCTTCGCTAACTAATTTATCTGAAACGTGGTCTAACGAATCTCTTACTCCTAGTTCTGGATTTTTCCCCATTACGTAATTAAGCATATTAGGTTTTCTATAATATGTCAATTGTAAATTACTAGGAACAAAAGACTCATTACTTTGAATGTAAATCTTATCACCTTTAAGATACGCTAAAGGTGACACTTTAGAAGTCCTGCTAAAAGGATTTTTATTTAGTCTGTCGTATATCTCGTTATCAACTAATCGACAATCAGAATTACGCAACGTTAAATTATTACTAACGGGTACGGATTTTGTAATAGTACTTTCTCCTGCTGTTATTGTTTCTGAGCCAGATACAGTTAAATCGTATTCAAATTTAATACTACTTAATTTACTAGTCTTTTCTAAGGTAATAAAAATAAAAGTATTAGGAATATAAATATCGTTAAACCGTTCCCAATAAACATTTACTAAATGTCCTACCGTCCTATTGACTTCTTGTAAAATTAGATTAATCAAATAAAACCGGTAATCAATAGTAACTGGTGTTGAAGTATGTTGACTTAATGTAAATAGACTAATATTACTTGTAGATAAATCTGGATTAATAAAATTACCAAAAATTCTAAAAGTTAAATTAGAACTACCCCACTTAGCATCATTGAACTTAACTAAACTAAACTGATAGTTTACTGGTTGTTCAGTAAACGTCTGATTTTTAACACAAGAATAATAAGTTAAATTCTCGCTTAAATCATTAAAATAATTAGCAGGAAGAAAACTATAATACAAGTCCTTTTTTTCTTTATACATAACTAAAGGAGCTATCTCCAAGATAGGAGATAGTTCCTCTAATCTTATAGTAGAATCTTTAATCCCACCAGTAGTACTACGAAATTCGTCTGTTTTAGTTTTAACGTAGTTTAAATACGCCCTATTTAAAAACCAATCAATTTCATAAGACTCCAATGCTCTAAATTTAAAGGAACTAAGATTGTTCCACTTTAAGTCGAAATCAATATGAAGTTCATTAATGGTTTTCATTTCAATTATTTATTAACCACTATTGCTCTTTATTTCTTAAATGCGCTTCAATCGTCATTTTAGCTAATTCATTCCGAGTGTCTTTAAAAAAGACAACTGCTTCATTAATATTGTTGCCAATTATACTACCTTCGTAGGAGATTAAACTAGAACCAGGCGGTTGAAGTAAAATTCCGTTGTTAATAGCTCGTTGTATAAATGCTTTAGATAACAAATCGTTATCTTTTGTCATTTCAACGAATTGTGCAGGTTGTTCATCTGCTAATTTAGCTAGTGCTAACATATTAGTATCAATATTAGTATCAACAGGGATATTAAACAGATAAAGAATACTCTTTGCTTTTTCCTTATCTTCTCTCAAAGCAATTCTAGCTAGAGTCGCTTCATCTTTAATACGCTGCCGTCCTAAATCTTTCCTCATTTGTTCTTTTGCAGACCAAATAACAAAATTAATTTTAGCGGATTTACCAATATCTTCTTCTTTGTTAGCCACTCCGGAGTATTGTAAACAGTATTTCCAGAGTATATAATCTTCAATATTAACGGGACGATTCTCTGTTTCTGAAAGATGTTCAATAGAGCAATTAAGTTTCTTCCCATCATACGGAACTAATACAGAGAGGTTACACCAATACAACTCCAACACTTTGTTGTAATCTGGGGAAGAGGGGCTAATTCCTATAATATTAGGCATTAGCTTTTTCTGTTCCTCTTCACTCAAAATAAATAATCCAAGTGGTTTGGAAGTACCAGCTTTAAACGAAGAACCTATCTTATAGAGATAGTCGTCCGCAGGATTATAACCTATATCTTTAGTCGGTAAAGGACTTTTTTTATGTACTCTATGAATAACTACAAAATTCTCAACAACGTAGGGATACGTTTTTGATAATTTTTGGGGAACTG
>JAGVEE010000298.1 GCA_020058405.1 Sphingobacteriales bacterium | reverse complement strand
ATACTACATGAAGCTTAATCCGGAGGCGGCAAATGTAATTTCTATGGAAGTTGGACTAAGCATTGGTTTTAATTTGTACTCAGTTTACAATTATAAACTTTTGGGTGAAGAGCGAACTAGCAAAACTGGGTCGGACGAAACTGGTATTGTGGGAATAAATTTAGCAATTATGAACTCAAGAACACATTTTAACAAAGAGGCAGAAATGGGCATAAAGTGGCGTATTTCGCCTATTATAGGCTTAATTCAGGCGGATCACAACTATTTTGCTGCCGAAATCTTCTACGGAATTAAGTTTTAAATAAAAATTTGCATATAAACGTAGCTTTTCTTACTTTTGCAATCCAAAATAACATTAAAAAACAAAATAATTAACCATGTACGCAATAGTAGATATAGCTGGACAACAGTTTAAAGTTGCAAAAGACCAACAAATCTTTGTACACAGATTACAAGGAGATGAGGGCGCTAGTATTGAATTTGACAAGGTATTATTAGTTGATAACGGTGGTAAAGTTTCAGTAGGTGCGCCTACTTTAAACGGTTCTAAGGTTACGGCTACTATCCTGTCTCATTTAAAAGGTGACAAAGTAATCGTTTTCAAGAAAAAACGTAGAAAAGGATACAAAAAGAAAAACGGACACCGTCAGTTCTTCACTAAAATCCAAATCAACAGCATCGTTGCTTAATTAATTAACAGAAGGTTCAACACATTTTAAAGATATTCAGAAATGGCACATAAAAAAGGGGCCGGTAGTTCGAAGAACGGTCGTGAGTCGCATAGTAAACGTTTAGGTATCAAGATTTACGGTGGTCAAGCTGCAATTGCAGGTAACATCATCGTTCGTCAACGTGGTACTAAACACCATCCAGCTAAAAACGTAGGTATTGGTAAAGACCATACTTTGTTCGCTTTAGTTGATGGTACAGTTCAATTCAGAAAGAAAGCTGATAACAAATCATACGTATCTGTAGTTCCTTTCGATTTCAGTACTGAAACCGAAGTAGCTAACTAAATACTAGATACTAGATATTAGTCATTAGATATTAGAAAAGTCCTCTTGTGCAAACAGGAGGGCTTTTTTAGTTTGATAGTGTGCTAATGTGCTGGTATGCTCATAAAAAAAAGGAGCCTGTTACTAAGCAAACTCCCTTTTTTGTCTAAAGACTAATGACTAACGACTAATATCTATTTAGAACGAGCATTAATCCACTTCGCTACCGCAGGTCCTAACTCCTTTTGCGACTTGCCACCCACAAATACACCTATGTGCCCGCCTGGGAAAGCATAAATCTCATGATCTTTAGAGCCTATAGCATCGTTTAAAGGAACCGTTGCTGATTTTGGTATAATGTTATCTTCTGTAGCATAAATGTTCATTACAGGCATTGTAATGTTCTTTAAATCTACCTTCTTATCTCCTACTACTAATTCACCTTTTATCAATTTGTTATTTTGAAACAAATCTTTAATATATTGACGGTAACACTCTCCTGGGAAATCAGGGCAATCTGCTTTCCAAGCTTCCATGCGTAAGAAATTCATTAATTTTTCTTCATCATCTAAAGAATCCATAATGCCAGAGTATTTACTAATGCTCATGGTTGGTTTTAACATCCCGAATGCTTGGTTCAACATATCTGCCGACATGTTTCCAACGCTGTCAACAATTGTATCAACATCTATATCTTTAGCCCAACGGAACAATACACTTTCGTTGCCCGAAAATTCGAACGGTGCTACAAATACAGTTAAGGTTTTAATTTTTTCAGGATATATAGCCGAGTAAATAGTACTAGATGTACCACCTTGGCAAATACCTAATTTGTGGATTTTATCGTTTCCAGTACTTTTACGAACAAAATCAACGGCATCATTCATGTAACCATTAATGTAATCGTCCATGGTTAAAAACTTATCAGCCTTGGTTGGGTAACCCCAATCCATGATGTAAATATCCAATCCTTCATCCATTAATTTCTTAACTAATGAACGATCTGGTTGAATGTCCAATACATCATGACGGTTGATGATAGCGAAACTAATTAATACTGGAATCTTAGATTTAGCAGGTGTTTCACGCTTGTAGTGATACATTTTAATTTTATCAGACTGCCATACTAATTCTTTTGGGGATGTTGCAACATCTACGTTTTCTATATTACGTAATGTTTCATAGCCTTTAGCCAACTTTGAGCTCATCTTACCGAATTGCTCCATCATCTCTGCTGCTTGGTTACTCATAGTATAATTTAGTTTTTTTTGTTTTTTTAAATGTTAGAAAATAAATCGAGATTATAAAGTTTTATAAAAAAAAGCGGGTAAAAATAAATTCACCCGCTTTAACCCAACTAAATCTCAAACTTTATGATTGATTATTTTTTAGCAGTTTTAGCTGCCTTCACTTCTGTAGTAGTTTCTGTTTCGTAAGCTGCGATTTTCTTCTCTAGAGCTTTGATGTGTTTGTTCATCTCATAAACAGTTTTGTATAGATCGTCCATTTCTGTACGTGTAATAACTGGTACATTTGCCATCATCTTTTCCATTTGCTTCTCTACACTTTTCTTAACAGTCATAGTTACTGTTGTAAAATCTGCTTGGAATTTAGAATACTCATCAGATGTAAACAATTCACCAAAAACAGTATCGTTCGTGTTAATCCACTCGTTGTAGAATGCATTGAAATCTTTGAACTCTTCACCGTTTTTAATTTTTGTTGATACACTCTCTGCTAATGTTTCCATAGCTTTTAAACCTGTAGTGTATAACATGTAACGGAATTGAGCTTCGCGAATTTGGTAAGCAACCATTTTGTTTCCTAATTCATTCAAAGCAACCATTTGCTCACGATCTTTACCTGGCGACATCATTTTTACTAATGGCGACATGGTATCGTTCATTTTAGTACTGAACTCATTGTATTGAGATAATGCTTTTTCAAATGAATCAGCTCCTAAAGTAGGCATGCTTTCCATTTGCTTCTTCATTTGCTCGTATGCATCTTGGCCCATGTTCATGTTTCCTTTTATTGCATTTAAATAAAAGTCTTTCATTTGAGCAGACATTTCAGGGTTTAACTGAAACATACGATCCATCATTTCTTTATATTGCTCTGCATTGAACATTGTTTTAAATGTATCCATGTTAAAACTGTTCTCTTGCATTTGCTTCATCATCGGTGCAGAAAACTCATACATTTTCATGTACATGTCTTGTGTATTAAATAAACCCATGAATGCTTCTTTTTGTGTACCGTTTACACCAAAGTTGTTCAACATGTCTTGGTAAGTCTTAGTTAACAAACCATTCCAGTTCTGGAACATACTGTTAGCATCATTCATACCATTGTTAAATTTGTTCATGTTCTGATTCCAAGTCATCCAATTTCCCATTGCATTGTTCATGAATGAAGCCATGTCTTGACCTTTTGTTAAGTTGTTTTGGAACATGTTAGTGAAGTATTCTAAAGGATTGTTGCTTGTTGTTTTTTCATTTTCTTTAGCAGCAGTTCCTTGGTTGAAGAACGACATTTGATTGTCGTACCACTTCTTAAAGTAGTCGTTGTTTACATTACCACTGAAACCGTTTTTCATGTTTTCAGTTGATTGAGTTACGGTATCCACAAATTGCTTTTGTGAATCCATCATACTTTCGAAGAAGTTTTTTGTTGAATTACTTTCCATTTTTAGTGTTTTATTTAGTTGAAAGTAAGAGTTTTAATCTGCATTAATTTATCCCCTTAAATTCGCCGCAAAGGTATGAATAATATTTACATCTGCAAATACTAATTTTAATATTAATTTAGACGTAACCTAAAAGGAGTATAAAAGCTCATTTTAAGTCTTATAAAGCAATTTTTTTACATTTTAATAATAAAATTTATATATTGTAAGTCTAAAAAAAAACTAAAAAATTAAGCTTATGCTACACGAAAAACCTCAAGTTGGAACAGAATTCCATCACAAATTTTCTTATTCTCAAGAGCAAGTAGACTTATTTGCACAAGTAACTGGCGATACCAATCCTTTGCACATAGATGCAGATTATGCCGCTAAATCAATGTTCGGTCGTCGTATCATGCACGGATACCTTGGTGGATCTGTTTTTACCAAAATTTTTGGTACTTTATTCTGTGCAGAAGGTAATGTTTACATGAAACAAGAGATGAAGTTCTTAAAACCAATGTTTGCCGATAAAGAATACGAAGCAATATTAACGGTTAAAGAAATTATGCCAGAAAAAAACCGTGCTGTTATAGAAACTAAAATTATAGACCCTGAAACGGGTGAAACTACTACCACTGGAGAAGCAATGATGTACAATAAACTATATTTTAACTAAAGCAGATGAAAAGAATTAATATCATCTTACTCGCAATTGTATTTACTTCTCTCTCCTACTTTAGTTTTGCGCAGACCTCTACATTTACTACCTATGCAGTGGCCTCTCAGCAAAAACAAGGTACAATGAATGTTCAATACCATAACAATTTTCCATTCGCTTATACAAATGCTGATGGAGAAGTTACAGGTATTGAAATTGATATTATTAAACAGTTCGCTGTTTGGTTAAAAATTAAAAAAGGTATTGATGTAAAATTGGAATTCGAACGCCATGATGATTTTGCTAAGTTTTACGAGAAAGTAAAAATAACTAAAATGGTAAGTGTAGGCGCTGGTTCTGTTACAGTAACTCAAGATAGAGCCAGAGAAATTAAATTCTCCTCGCCTTACTTAAAGAACAAACCTGTTTTGGTAAGTTCAATTTTAAAATCAACGCTTACCGATCTTCGTAATATTTCTAAAGAGTTTAATGGAATGACGGCTGTAATTGTGAAAGGCTCCGTGCATGAAAAACTCATCAAAAATATAAAAGATAACTATTGGCCCGATTTAAAAATTGAATTAGTAGAAACTCCAGCAGTAGTGCTCGATAAAATATCAAGCTCTAACAAATACTTCGGTTACTTAGATTTAATATCGTATTGGGCAACTATACAAAAAGAATCAAAACCTATAAAAATTCACAGAGCTACACCGTTTGATACCGAATACTTTGCTTTTATTTTCCCAAAGAGTTCTGATTGGTCGGCTGCTTTTAATGAGTTTTTTGATGGTGGTTTAGGTTTCCCTGCCAGCGATATGTATTTTGATATTCTGCGTAAACATTTGAGTTCTGAATTAATTAATTCAGTTGCTTTAACATATTAATCATATAAACTATTCGAGCACTATTTTTGAAAAAGTGTTTTTATTAGTTGATGGATTTACTAGATTTAATAGATATACTCCCGGAGGAAAATCTCTTAAATCTAGTTTATTCGTATCAAATTCTTGCCCCAATAATTGTCCGTATACGTTGTATACACTAATATTTACAAGTTCATTTACGTATATATAGTCTTTTGTAGGATTAGGGTAAATTCTTAGTTCTGCAGACTCAATATCAGAAATACCCGTACTTCCTCCATTTTGAGTTTTAATTATTTTTCCATTTTCACCACAAGCATACCCAGTATTTTCATCCGTAAAATCTATTGAATAAATATCACTAAACATGCTTGAGTTTGTTCCAACACCTACATCCACAAATGTTTTACCGCCATCCGTTGTTTTATGCATAAATCCCCAACCACCAACATATCCAATATCTTTAGTTATAAAATCTAAATTAAAATAATCATAATTCGTATTATGGTTCCATTGGCTTGCTGCATTATAACTAGCTCCAAAATAAGGTAAATACCAACCGCAAACATAAAGCGTATCGCTATTAGGGAAATATGCAAAATCTTCCAATATAGAAAACATAATGCCCGATTTAACTGAAGTTGTATCGGTAATAAACCAATTTAATCCCCCGTCGAGAGTTTTAAGAACATTACCTCGGGTTAATGCATACCCAATCGTTTCAGAAGTCATTCCAATTTTAAGGATGTCTATATTCCACAAATATGTTTCAACATTAACAGCTTGCCATGTATCTCCACCATTTGTGGATTTGAATAAATAATGGTTAGTAAGAGCATTACTGCCACCTACAAAAACTGTATTTTGATTAAGTGCAAACACAGAATGTAATTGAATTTCTTCGGCATTTGGTAAATGTATGATCGACCATGTTAAACCCGCATTTGTGGTTTTACATATACTACCAGAGTCGCCAACTACCCATCCTAGGTTGTTATCAATAAAATACAAATCATGTAAATCTTTTTGTAAAGTCGGACTAATATTTATCCAATTAGTACCTGCGTCTGTCGTTTTTAATACAGTTCCAGACGAACCCGCAACAAAGCCTATGTTAGAATTTAGAAAGAAAATTTCATTTAATTTTTTGGTTGTACCAGAACTTAAACTTATCCATTGAGCTTGAACAAGCTGCACCATCATTAATAAACTAATGCTTATTATGTACTTCAATTTAGTAGTATTCATAATGTTGTTTTTATAGGTTAGAATTTTTAAATGTGATTTACATAAAACAAATTCTGTGCCTAAAAAACAGAGGCATTATTATAATTGGATACTATTTATAAGCCCAAACCCTACGCGAATACCAAATTTTAATATTAATTGATACTCATGAATCGTTTTTTCAATTT
>JAGVEE010000165.1 GCA_020058405.1 Sphingobacteriales bacterium | reverse complement strand
TATTATCAAAATAATAACCTACTAATAAAAAATTACCATCTCTTAACTTAATAATTTTATTGATTTCAGTTCTATCATCTTGACTAAACTCATACTTGCGTTCCCATAAAAATAACCCATTACTATTAATTTTAAATAACAAGGCATGATATACTGTATCTGCCGTACGTGTTAGAATTGAGGATCCAATTAGTACACCTCCATCTTCAGTTTCTTCAACAGCATCAACAAAACTCGAAATTCTAGGTAATGATCGATCAGTATTTATAGAATAATAATAAGTGCTATCCCAAATCGTATTAAAATTGATACCTAATTTAATGACTCTTAAAAATCTTGTAGTGTTTATTTTATTATAGTGTATAGATACTAAAACAATACTAGAATCATTTAATTGTCGAATTGCTATTATTGATGAGTTATCTTGATTGTAAGTAAATAATTTTGTGAAAATTGTATCTCCAAGTTCTGAGAATTTAATGATACAACCAGAAATTGTTGTAGATCCTAGTGATTGAGACTTTGAATTATAATGTGCTCCATAACTCAAATACCCGCCTTGTTTCAACTTAATACAACCAACTTGCTGTATACCACTATTCGTTAAGAAAAAAGAAGTGTCAAATTTTACTCTGTTTTGGCTATCAATAACACTGAAGTGTGGCATCATTAAATATCTATTAAAGGAATCTAACTTATGCCACAATAATGGTGAACTTGCAACTACTACATTTTTCAATTGCTTATCAATAGAAACTTTATTTATAATATTTGCGCCAGTATCAAAATCCAAACTCTTAAAGTTATAAGACTGCGCTGTGGATACAGCGCAGTTTATTATTACAATTACTATACTCAAATAGAGTTTCATTTATTCGATGATTAATTTTTTAGAGAGTATTTTATCCTCTCTGTTTATTTTCACTAAGTACATTCCTTTAGGAAAGCTATGGGTATTAATGGCAATGGCATTGGTATTTATTTCTTCTGAATATACCAATTCACCCAATACATTATAAATATACACAGAATTTATTTTGAATGAAACACTTTCTATGTTTACAAAATTGCTTGTTGGGTTAGGGTACATTAACAACTCTTCGGTTTCTAGGTCTTCAGTTTTTGAGGTCCTATTGCCATCTGTAAATACTAGTGGGTTGTGGTTATAATCGTATTCGTAATTCTGGTACAACAAAGCTTCGGCAATATAGGCCGCATTGGTGGTATCGTTCATACTAAGTTCATTTAACATTAAAATCTCTTCTTCATTTAATGCTTCAGTACCTCTATTATCCAATGCAGCGTTTTTAAGCATTTCCATTAATTGTACATAGCTATTTGCTTCTTCTGTATTAAACTGTGCAATTCTTTCGTTCACTACATTCAGCTCATTAAATTTACCATCAGCATAATAGGTGCTTGCCAATACCATTGCAGCTTCTATGTCTGTAACAGATAGGCTGTCTAAATACGTTTTGTAAACCTCGTAGCCCCCTTCCATGTTTAACAATACCGTTTGCATTTCTAGTTTTAAACGATTTACTACTGCTACATTTTCAGTTAAATATGCATTATTAATATTTTGAACATATATGTCTTTTGTGCAGTTTGGAGAACATGGAGGTTCTGGTGTTGTATAGTCACAATCTGCTTCAATTGATGAGGTTTTACTAGCTACAATAATAGATTTACAAATCGGATTTTGATTTCCATTTGGGAAATAAAAATAATCAAACTTCACATTTGATCTAATATGGTTAAGATTTTGACTTATACTTTTACATGCATCCATAAATTCATTACCCGCTGCTAGGGATGTTGAACCTTGGTTCGCAATTCTACCATTTGGCACTGTTAATGAAAAATTTTGATTCTGGTAAAAATTACAATTCACCATAATCCCATTATTTAAAAACTCAGATTGAGAACCTACAAACAAATTATTAAAGGTATTATTAATTAATTCTCCGCTTCTATTATTTCTGAGTAATACTCCATACTTATTACCCACGGATATTCCATTTATAACATTGTTTCTAATCTTAAAATCTTTACAGTTTCTTGTATGTATCCCTTGAGCAGTTATTGGCGATATGGTATTTGGTATTGAAATTTGATTATTGATTACTTCTAAAGCTGTACTGTTGGCATCTATGGCAACTTGACAAGCAGAGAATAAATAATCGCTAATAATAGACATTCTGCAAAGGGCGTTATCAGCACTTACTCGAACTCCAGTTGTTAGCCCTCTGATTCTTTTTTGAATAGTAACATTTCGTTGGTTTATTTGAACACTTGAATTTACCAATACTATACCATCACCTCTCATTTTAATAGGTGCACCTAAATAACTATTCACAAAATCGTTGTTTAGTAACTTCAACTTATAGTTACTATTGATGTATATAAAATGATGAATACCTAATCTAATTGGAACAGTAGAACTTTCGCTTGCATAAGTAGTATATTTTTCATCGCGCATAGGAGCATTACATATAAACGAATTGTTATCAATTTTACTACTATTTTCAAATTTAGAACAATCTTTACATGGCTCTGGAACTAGATTTTGTGGACAGTACTTATAAGGCCATAAATTTATAGATGTGTAATTATTTCTAAATATATTCCCAGAAACATTTATATAACCTCCATTAAAGCCTGGTTCGATATCGAAGAAATCATTACTCCTTTTTTTGGCAACAGTTATTGCTTCATCAGCATGCTCTATTGTAGAATTAACTATATACAAATAACCAGTTTTGCTTAATGGGCTAATACCTCCTTCTTGTGAAACAAAATCGCCACCGCCCCAAACCTCTATTCCTTCCCAAACATAACCACCACAACTTGTGGTAGTGATAGTAGAATTACTTATTGTTAAAGAAGCTCCTCGTTCTACAATAATTTTAGCATCTTTACCCATTTCCAATCTAGTATTAAGGAAAGATAGTTCGACCCCAGGTTTAATGCGTATAGAGTTCTTTACTTTAATTGTTGCACCTGTATATTCTTCGCTATCATTTAGCTGCCAATTTATATAATCAAAAACCACATTATCCAAACAACACGTAACCGGATCGCCTAGAGGCACAACTTTTTGTGTTTCTAATTCGCAAGGAGAACTTACAGTATTTAAACTCACATGAAAATTACCCCCAGAGGTAAACGTATGCTTAGGATGCAAATCCGTTGAAGTAGTACCATCCCCAAAATCCCACATAATTTGATCGGATCCTGGGATGAGAATTCCATCTAAATCATAACTTTCAATACAATTCGTAAAACTTTCAAACTTTACTACAGATTTATCACAATCAACTTGTGATAAAATAGTATAAGTATAGTTTAAAGTAGCATCGTCATAAACATCAACATATAATTGATACCTAATAATAGACGGCGATTGTTTTAATTTGATAGTAACCAAGTACCGTCCTGCTTTGCAAAATTTATGCATTACAAACTCTTCTTTAGATGTTATCGGACTGGTGCCATCACCCCATTCCCAAATGGTTTCCAAATCACAATCTTTTCTAAATTTGAAATTTCCGCAACCATAATCTTCTACAAGTTGAATTTCGTATTTATTACATAGAATCTCAGTGGGTACTTGCGCTTCTGAAAGTTGATAAAAACTCAAAAAAATAATTAATAATAAAATTTTTGACTTCATAAAATTGGGTTTAAGTTTAACAATTAATTTGTTAACTAACCTCGGCTTTCATACAGTTATAATTAACTACAAATAATTATTACTTATAATCAATACTTATTCATCTTTTGATAACAATCTCAATAAAAATTCTCGTTGAGCAACCATATTATTTAGAATCAATTTTATGTAATCTGATTTAACTTTATTTTTAGATTTGTCAATAATATCTTCATCATCAACATAAAAAAAAGAAGGTATTTTATTCATGCGTATATAGTCTGCATTCACTTGTAAAATATGGGCTATTAAGAGGTAATTAGCATCAGAAGTTCTTGAATATCCTTTTTCTATTTTGCAATACGCAGGTTGTGAAATTTTAAGTCGTATGGCCATGTATTCCTGACTTAATACTCTTATTTCTCTTAGTTGTTTTATCGTAATATTAACCAACATGTTTATCTAAATTTTTAATTAATTTAAGCATAAACATCGTATATAAAATAACCAAGAATTCTGTATTCTTTGGAGGTACTATTTATAAAAAAGAAAGGTTGTGCTATTTGAATAGAACAACCTTTTTAGTATAAAAAATGAATATTATATTTTTATCTCGCAGTCTTAACCTTCGCTCCCAACTCCGATAAAATCGCATACAAACCAAAGTTCGTCCTGTTCACGTAAATAAAATGCTTCACCCCTCTAGCTTGTTTAAACTCGGGCATTCGGCTAATCATTTCACCAAACTCGTATAACTTTTGCATGTATTGTTGATCGGCAAAATCAAAAGTATCTTTCATGTATGGCTCCGCAAATAATCGAATAAGCTTAGTGTACCAGCTTACATAAAAATCTATGGCCTTTGCATCGTCTTGTGGCAAGATCATTTCCAATGCTCTGAAACATTCCAGTGTTTTTTCTTTGTTATTTAGCGTATCGCCTAGTATTAATTGAAAATACGGCTCGTAAAAATCATTTGGTAATTCTTTTATACAACCAAAATCTAATACTCCGAGTTTACCATCTGGAGTAACTAGGAAATTTCCCGGATGTGGGTCGGCATGCATAGCACGTAAAGTATGTTGTTGGAACTGATAAAAATCCCAAAGTGCTTGGCCTATTACATTGCGTTCTTCTTGTGTAGGATTCGTTGCTAAAAATTCCTTTAAATGCAAGCCCTCTATCCAATCCATGGTAATAATGCGCGGACTCGAGTATTCTGGGTAGTAGTTCGGGAAGCTTATATTTGATAGGCTTTTGCAAGCCTCTGCAAATTTTTGCGATTGCTCCACTTCCAATACATAATCGGTTTCTTCGAGCATTTTTTGCTCTACTTCTTTCATGTAAACATCCAATTCTTTTTCGCTCATCCCTAACAAACGAAAAGCAAATGGCTTCACCAATTTTAAATCAGAACTAATGCTTTCTGCAACTCCGGGGTATTGAATTTTAACGGCTAATTGTTTTCCATCTTTAGTCGCTTTGTGTACCTGACCAATAGATGCGGCGTTGCTAGATTTTATTTCGAAGGTATCGAATATTTTATCGGGTGTTTTGCCAAAATATTTACTAAAAGTTCTAACAATTAGTGGACCCGAAAGTGGAGGTGCATTGTATTGCGATTTAGAAAACTGATCTACGTATGCTTTTGGCAAAATACTTTTATCCATGCTCAACATTTGAGCAACTTTTAAAGCAGAACCTTTTAGCTCGCTAAGAGATTGGTAAATATCTTGCGCGTTATCGTTATTTAATTCTTCTTTTGTTAAATCCGGGTCGAAGAGCTTTTTGGTATAATGCTTCAGGTAATTCCCACCTACTTTAATTCCTGTTTTAATAAACTTTGCCGATCGTTCTACTTTACCTGTTGCAATACTGTCTTGCTCTTTCATTTGTTTTTATTTTTTAAAGGCTACGTTGCGCCATAGAAACTTCCCATACTCCACCATACTGTCTAAAGGCGATTGTGCCATTAAATCAAAAGTTATGTTCACTCCTTTTTCTATCGCTTCGTCTGTTTTCTCAAATTCTGTACTGTTATCATCTATCCAAAAATGAATGATGAAAATTAATTGCACCCAAAGTGCATCTTTGTATTTATCACTAATAAATTTACGATCGATAATTTCACCACTACTTATTCCTTCTTGTATTACATCGTTCGCAAATTCTTCGAACATTTTTTTGAAATCAGTTAAATAAACCGGATTCGAAAATTGTATTTTTGATGTATTCTTAAAGCACCATGTAACATAACTACGATGAGCCTTTAAATGTTCTACTAATCCGTAATAAAATGCTAATATTTTTTCGCGAGAAGAATAACCTGCAAAAACATCTTGTGTTTTAATGGTATCTAAAGTATGGTTAAAGAATGCACGCCATGCGCTGGCTTCCACCGCATCAAAAGTGCTGAAGTGTTTGTAAAAATCTTCCTCTGGCAATTCTAATTCTTTCATAAAAACATACACAGTAGATGGGCGCTCGCCTTTGCTTAATACATAATCAATATATGCAGCTCTTATTTTTTCTTTTTGATCTTTGTTTGGCATACTATTTTTTTTCTTACAAATCTATCTAAATAATTGAATAATTAATCGGAATCTTTAAGCGTAGCATACGGGTATCTGGTTAAATGATTCGCCTTCAAATATCCATCAAGCCCTAAACTTGCAATACTTCCCAACTCCTCTATATGAACGTATCCATCTTCCTCAATCATACAATCTCCGATAAATATTTCTTGTATTTCTCCTATAACTAAACTAGTGCCGTTTAAGGGTATTGGAATAATTTCTACCAACTTCAAGGTCATTTTTAAAAGCGACTCTTTTACGTACGGCGATTTAGAAACTTCTGATGCTTGTTCTGTTAATCCTACTTCTGTAAACTCAGAGGTGTTGGCATCATATTTTGCACTGCTTTGGTGTGCTTGCTTTAATATTTCTTCGTGTACCTGGTTTAAAGTGTAATAGCCTGTTTCCTTAATATTTTTTAGCGTTTGATGTTCCTCCGTTTGAGGCCTAGCAATCATACCTAAATAAGGAGGATTTGATCCAATATGTACAATAGAATTAAAAGGTGCCAAATTACTAATACCAGACATGGACCTCGTACCCACAAGGTTTAAACTTTTATATCCAGAAATAGAATTGATAAAAGTAGCACGAAATCTATTCTGCATACTCTCAATGTCACTTCTAGTAATTTTCATATTATAGAATTTTTATCAGATTGCCTGATGATTAAATGGCTGCAAAACCATTTCCGACACTACTCCCGAACTTGGCTGTTGGCATAAAAACCAAATTGATTTCGCTGCTTCTTCTGCAGTTACAAATTTATCCTTTTGTACTCGTAAATCAATAGTATCCCAAAAAGGAGTATCGGTTCCTCCTAAAAATATATTCGTTATTCTGATGTCTGTTCTTTTCAATTCTTCACGAATAGACTTCATCATGCCATTTAAGCCGTATTTAGAGGCAGAATATGCTGCCGCTCCAGCCATTGGGGTCTTACCCAACACTCCTGGTAAATTAATAATTAATCCAGTTTTCTTAGCTTTCATTGGTTCTAGAAAGGCTTTCATTAAATAAAAAGCCCCTACCAAATTAACTTGCAAAGATTCCATGAAGTCCTCTTCGGTAAGTAATTCCATCGGTTTAATAATCCCTTTGCCAGTTGCATTTATTAAAATATCAATGCTCGAAATTTTTGAATGTATACTAGATGCTGCATTTTTTACATCCTCAAATTTTCTAACATCAACTGTAAATAAATTTTCTGAGGGTACAGATAATTCTGCAGCTAACAATTCTAATTTAGCACGATCTCTTGCTGCTAAAAATAAAACTGCGCCACTTTGTTTTATTAGTCTTGCAGTTGCTGAACCTATTCCACCAGTTGCGCCAATTATCAATACATTTTTATCTTTTAAACTTTCCATTATCCTTTTAATTCTATGTATGATAAAAATTCTTTACGTACATCTTGATCATTGAACTTACCCGTATATTCTGCAGTAACTGTGCTACTGTTTACATCTGTAACTCCTCTTGATGAAACACATAAATGATGAGCATCTATAACTACTGCAACATCATCTGTTCCTAAAACAGTTTTAAGCTCGTTAGCAATTTGTTTAGTTAAACGCTCTTGTACTTGCGGACGTTGCGCATAGTATTGTACGATGCGATTTATTTTTGATAAACCAATTACTTGCCCTGCCGAAATATAAGCCACATGTACCTTTCCAATAATTGGTACAAAATGATGTTCGCAATTACTATACATAGTGATGTTTTTTTCTACTAACATCTTGTTGTATTTATACTTATTGTCGAACATCGAAATTTTAGGCTTGTTTGCTGGATTTAAACCGCTAAAAATTTCTTTCACATACATTTTAGCAACGCGGTGCGGAGTTCCATTCAAACTATCATCTGTTAAGTCTAAACCTAAAATATTCATTATTTCACGAAAATGTTTTTCTATCAGTTCAATCTTCAAGTCGTCATCCATTTCAAAAGCATCTGCTCTCAATGGTGTATCAGCTGAAGATGAAACGTGTTCGTCGCCCATGAAGTCAATCATTTCTGATGAACTGAGCTTTTGTTTTTCAATTGATTTAAGTTCTGACATATTTACTTTTTATGTAATGGTATAACAATAGGACACTAATCTTGTTTAACTTTTATGCTATAAATATTAAACAGAATTGAAAAACAGAATGCTATAGATTTTGTTTGAAATACAATGAAAATGGTTAAAAAGGGAGATTTACCTAGTAAAATATGCAAAAACTGCCTCAAACCCTTCGCTTGGCGAAAAAAATGGGAGAAAAATTGGGAGCATGTATTGTATTGTAGCGAGCGATGTAAGAAAAATAAATAAAATGACAGATAAGAGAACATTAGTTTGGTTTCGAAACGATTTAAGAATTCATGATCATCAACCTTTGATGGAAGCGATGAAAAAATCGGAATGCATTGTTCCTGTCTTTTGCATTGATCCTCGTTGGCAAGAGACTACCTCACTAGGTACCTTAAAAGTAGGTTTTCATCGATATCAGTTTTTATTGGAAAGTTTATCAGACCTAAAACACACCTTAAAAAAAATAGGTGGCGACCTGTTAATTAAAACAGGTAAGCCCGAAGCGATCATTCCTCAGCTATGCTTAGATTATGGAGTGCAATCTGTATATGCGTTCAAAGAAGTAGCATCCGAAGAAGTTAAAATAGGAGACCAATTAGAATCTAACTTATGGAAACACAAAATTCCATTGAATTTATATTTAGGCAATACCTTATACAATAAAGAAGATTTACCTTTTCCTATTAAAGACATCCCAGATGTATTTAGCAATTTTAGAAAAAGAACTGAACGTGATTCTTTCGTTAGAGAAGTTGTAGAAAGTCCAAAAAAGATTAGGATTCCGAACAATTTAGAAAAAACAATTGTACCCAAAATATGTGAATTAGGGTTTAATGAAAAAAATAGTAAAACAAGATCTTCATTCTTTGCAGGTGGAGAAAGTGCAGGGTTAAAACGTATGCATGAATATTTCTGGGAAAAAGATTTATTAAAGGATTATAAAAACACAAGAAATGGATTATTGGGAGATGATTATTCTAGTAAATTCTCTCCCTGGTTATCATTTGGTTGCTTATCACCTAGAAAAGTTTATTGGGAAATAAAAAAATATGAAAAAGAACGCATCGAAAACGATTCTACTTATTGGTTAGTATTTGAATTATTATGGAGAGATTATTTCCGATTTATGTTTAAAAAATATGGGAATGCATTGTTTAGAGAAGATGGAATAAAAAAAGTAAAACGAACAAACATTTCAGCAAATGAAAATGAATTATTTAAAAAATGGAAAGAGGGTAAAACGGGAATTCCATTTATAGATGCCAACATGTTAGAATTAAAAAACACCGGTTTTATGAGTAACCGGGGAAGGCAGAATGTGGCTAGTTTTTTAATTAACGATTTACATGTTACCTGGACAAAAGGTGCGGCATGGTTTGAAGAAAATTTAATTGATTACAACCCCGCATCCAATTGGGGGAATTGGGCTTATTTAGCAGGTGTTGGCAACGACCCAAAAGAAGAACGATATTTCAATGTAATTAAACAAGCGTATGATTATGATGCTAAGGGTGACTATGTAAAACATTGGTTTCCGGAGTTGAAAAATCTACCCAAACAATACATACATCAACCATGGATTATGAAGGATGCCGAACAAGAAGCATACGATGTAATTCTTGGCGAAAATTACCCTGCCCCAATAGTAAAACTAAAATCCTTAAGTTATTAAAATGGTTTTAAGATTAATTTTAGGTGATCAGTTAAATAGTAATCATTCTTGGTTTCATCAAAAAAACAAACAAGTATTGTATGTAATGCTCGAATTGAAACAAGAGCAAGAATACGTAAAACATCATATTCAAAAAATAATTGCCTTTTTTTCTGCCATGCGGAATTTCGCATCAACACTTGAAAAAAATGGTCATCAAATTAAATACTACAATTTAAGCGATGTAGATAACAATGGTGACTTGTGTTTGATGTTAAAAAAAATAATCAAAGAAAATAACATCACACAATTTGAATACCAATTACCAGATGAGTACCGCCTAGATGAACAATTAAAAACATTTAGCAAAACTCTGGAAATAGCTACAAATACTGTAGATACCGAACATTTCTTGACTGAAAGAGAAGATTTAAAAAACTTTTTTATTGGAAAAAAAACAAGGTTGATGGAAAGTTTCTATCGAAATATGCGAAAGAAATTAAACATCCTTATGGATAAAGATGAGCCAATTGGAGGGAAATGGAATTTTGATCATGAAAATAGAAAGTCTTTTGATAACAAAGTAGCATTGCCAATCATAAATTTCTACAAGAAAAACATCATCAGTATAAAAAAAGAAATAGAAGAGGCGGGTGTGCAATATATTGGAAATATTGACGAACAAAATTTTAATTGGCCAAGTACTAGAGCAGAAAGCTTAACAGATTTTAATGAGTTTTTAGAGAGTAGATTGATGCATTTTGGCACGTATGAAGATGCAATGCTTACACAACATAAATTGCTTTTTCATTCAAGAATTTCGTTTGCTTTGAATTGCAAATTAATAAGCCCAGCAGAAATTGCTAGTTTAACTGTTCAACATTGGGAGAAGCACCAAGATAAAATAAGCATCGCACAAGTGGAGGGATTTATTAGGCAAGTAATTGGTTGGAGAGAATTTATTAGAGGGATTTATTGGGAGTACATGCCTACTTACAAAACGCTCAATTATTTAAATGCCGAGAATAAACTGCCAGGTTGGTTTTGGTCGGGAGATACAAAAATGAATTGCATGAAAAACTGCATCGGCGATTCATTAGATAACGCGTATGCACACCACATACAAAGATTAATGGTAATAGGTAATTTTAGTTTGTTAGCTGGCATACATCCTGATGAGGTTGACCAATGGTATTTGGGTGTTTACGCAGATGCAATTGAATGGGTAGAACTACCAAATACACGAGGTATGAGCCAATTTGCCGACGGTGGAATTGTAGGTACCAAACCATATGTATCCTCAGCAAATTACATTTCTAAAATGAGTAATTATTGTAAAGGATGCCAATATAATGCTAAAGAAAAAACTACCGAAAATGCTTGCCCATTTAATAGCTTATATTGGAATTTTTATGATTTACATAGAAGTAAGTTCGAGAAAAATCCAAGAGTAGGCATGGTTTACATGTTGTGGAATAAAATGAAAGCCGAAGATAAATCAGCAATTTTAACTAAAGCAGAAAGTATATTAGAAAATTTAGAAAATCTATAAAAACTTACTCTGCAATATTTGCTGTTTTTAATAATTCTTTTTGGTCGATAATTTTAATTTTCTTGCCTACAAATTCTACCATTTTACCCGATTTGAATTCAGATAACAATCTAATAGCTGTTTCGGTTGCAGTTCCAACTAGCGTTGCAATTTCTTCTCGAGATAAACTTACTGTTAGCGTTTCACCATCTTCTTCTACCCCGTAAATTTCCTTTAAAAACAAGAGTGCTTCGGCCATTCGCTCGCGAACAGTTTTTTGTGCTAAATGTAAGATAGTATTTTCTGCTTGACGTAAATTTTTAGAAAGCAATTGAATAATTTGCATAGAGAGGTCTTTGTTTTTTTCAACCAATTCTAGAAATACATTTTTAGGAATGAAACAAATAGAAGTATCGTCTAATGCTGTTGCGCTACAATTATAAGCTTCGCCACTTAATAAAGATCGATAGCCTACCACGTCACCCTCTTTTGCTAATCGCACTATTTGCTCACGACCTTCTGTACCCATTTGGTGAATTTTTATTTTACCATTGTTTACACAAAAAATACCATGAGGGTAAGCACCTTCCGTAAATAATTGTTGTCCTTTTTGAACAGACTGGCACCATTTGTTTTGATTTACTAATTGCAAATCATCTTTCGTTAGATTGCAAAAAACAGAGCTAAACCTTGCCGAGCAATGCTCACAATCTATATGGGCTTCTTCTTTTCTAGACATTTTGGGGTGTATCTAATGCATCCAAATATAAGAATAAAAAAGTACGATAAAATAGCTCTAATCTATATTTTTGAGTAAAATCGACTGAATAAATAGTTCTTGCGATTTCTTATCTAATAGCGGGCTCATGTATTGATCTACTTTTACTCCTCTACCTTCATCGGGCACGCCAGGAAAATAGCTTATGTATTGTAAAGGCAAACGTAGTTTTATTTTGCTATTTGGTAATACTACTTCTGGATATGTTCTCCCATTGTTGCCTGTATATGTTCCCCCCGATTCTGAGCCTATAACTTGGGCATTGTAATAATATTTTAAATATGAGGCTACTAAACTGCTGGCAGAAACGGAAATTCCATCTGTAATCACCACAACTTGAGGTTTGAATTTAGAAACATTCAGGGTTTTGTATGTATTTCTATAATATTTCTTTCCATTGTCATCATTCCATCGTTGACCATTTGGTAATACATCATACAGAAATAAACCTAAAATATATTGCGCTTTACCTTTTGTCGATAAGTATGGAAATACTTTTGACTTACGTCTTTCAGCATACATATATAAATCTTTATCGATTATATTGTTTAAAAGATGAAAGGCATGATAAATATTACCACCTGGGTTATTTCGCAAATCAATTACCAATTGCTTTACAGAATCGCGTTGCATTTCTGAAACTATTTTTTTATAAAATGCTGTATTCTTTTTCTTAAATGCTGTAATTCTTAATACTCGAGTGTCTGGGATGTTCTTAATTTTATATAATTTAACAGCACTCATGGTATCCAATACTGTTGCCCCTTCCCAATCGTACATTTTATATTTAACAGTAACTTTTTTTGTTCGCTCTACATTTATTTCTTTTTCATTTTTTCCATCTACAATAGTAAAAACTACTGTTTCTGGAGCATTGTAAAATACATTATAAAATGTATTGAAATTTCTAGAGAGGTAGGCTTCTGTAAAATTTTGCCCATAGCCATCACCCGACCTTGTCATTAACATCCTATCCACAATTTCTATGCTCGGCACTTTGTTAATGCTTATTATTCTGTATAAAACTGTATCACTAGAATTTGCAAAACCTCTAGCGTATAATTTATTTTGATGAACAATAAAATTCAAATTAAATAAAGAAGTTGTGTTTCTTTTATATCCTGTTGTGATATTTGTATGTACACATCTTGTTGTTGCAGCTAAAACACTTGCGATTTCTGTAAAATCAGAAACAGAAATAGAATCAACTATACGAGCATCTAAAAATTTATAAATATTTTCAAATTCATTTTCCTTCGTATATCTATTTACAGATGGGTGGTTGTTTTTTAAAGTTTCGTAGCAGAATTTCAAATCTGATTTCGCTTGCTCTTTCGATAATTTCTGAGCATTAGAAACTAGTGTGCTCAATATTAGTATGCACAACAGTGCTAGAATTGTTTTTTTCATTTTTAAATCTAAAAAAATAATTGATAATTACTCAAAAAAAATCCTCCGTTTAAAGCGGAGGATTGTTATTTATACACCTAACAACAAACGTTGTGGATCTTCTAAATATTGTTTAACTCTCACTAAAAATCCTACCGATTCTCTACCATCAATAATACGATGATCATAAGAAAGCGCAACATACATCATGGGTCTTATTACCACTTGGCCATTAATGGCTACAGGTCTTTCCACAATGTTATGCATTCCTAAAATGGCAGATTGTGGTGCATTTATAATTGGAGTAGACATCATAGAACCAAATACACCGCCATTGGTAATGGTAAAAGTTCCACCTGTCATTTCTTCTATTGTTAATTTATTTTCGCGAGCTTTTAATGCTAAATCGGAAACTGCT
>JAGVEE010000415.1 GCA_020058405.1 Sphingobacteriales bacterium | reverse complement strand
TCACCAAAATCCCAAGAAACATTCGAAATTCAAAAAAAATCATAGATTTGAAAAAATATAAGCAAATCAAAAAATGTCATTAGAAGTACAAGGAAAATTAGTAGATGTATTTGAAACAATACAGATTACTGACAAGTTCAAAAAAAGAGAGTTTGTTGTTGAAACCGAAGAGAGAGGTTACCAACAATATGTAAAATTTCAATTAAATCAAGATAAGTGTAGCTTAATTGATGACCATAAATTAGGGGATGAATTGAAAGTTGCTTTTAACCTTTCTGGCAAACCATATACTAGGAAAACAGGAGAAAAAGACTATATAACCAACATTGTAGCTTGGAAAATTGATAAAGTTAGCGCTGGTTCTGCTCCTATGCCGAGCAATGAACCTCCTGTTTTTAACATGGATAGCTTAGAAGCAAGCGCAGATGACCTACCATTTTAGTTAAAAACCTGATTTAGACATAGAATTGTAAGGTTTTCGTCAGAATATTAAATTTATGTTAATAAATCATCTTAAAATTTTTTTATTGCTTAAAAATTATAATTTTGTGAGCCCTATAATTACAAATTGGGCAATTTTTTCAATATATAATACGTTAAACAAACAGTTAAAAAACAAATAAATTTAAAAATGGCAAATGAGGCAAAAGTAGCAACTGCTGCAAAAGAAGAGAAGAATGGTTTAAGTTCCATCTTTGCATCTATCACTATTCCATTGTGTTTAGTTGTGGGTATTTTAATTTACAAATTTGTAATGGGTAACCCATCAAACTTTGAAGGAGGCGATCCAAACAATCACCCGATCAGCGAAGGCGCAGGACAAGTGTTAGGATTAATTTACAAAGGTGGTTTCATCGTACCTATCTTATTATCGTTAGTGTTGATGAACATTACTTTTTCAATCGAAAGATTTTTAACAATTGCTAAAGCTCAAGGTAAAGGTAGAGCAGAATCTTTTGTTCGTAAAATCAGAACTCATTTGGACAACAATAATGTTGACGCAGCAATCAAAGAATGTGATGCGCAAAGAGGTTCGGTTGCTAACGTTTTACGTTCAACTTTAGTGAAGTACAAAGAAATGGAAAACACTACAGGTTTAGATTTAGACCAAAAAGTGCTTTCTATCCAAAAAGAATTAGAAGAATCAACAACATTAGAATTACCAGGTTTAGAGAAAAACTTAGTAATTATTGCTACGATGGCTTCTGTTTCTACGTTAATCGCTTTATTAGGAACGGTAATCGGTATGATTCGTGCATTCGCGGCATTAGCAACGGCTGGTTCTCCAGACTCAGTAGCTCTTGCAAACGGTATCTCTGAGGCCCTAATTAATACAGCCTTAGGTATTGGTAACTCTGCAGTAGCAACTATTATGTACAACGTATTTACTTCTAAAATAGATGCGATTACATATGCGATTGATGAAGCTGGTTACAGTATCATCCAAACGTTTAATGCAAAACACAGATAAGATTATTAATATAATTTAAACGAAATAAAATGTCAAAAGTAAAGGTACCTCGTAAGAGTACAGTAGTGGATATGACGGCAATGACCGACGTAGCCTTCTTGCTACTTACGTTCTTTATGTTGGCAACTAAGTTTAAACCCGATGAACCTGTGACGGTGACTACACCTTCATCAATCTCGGAGATAAAGCTTCCAGAAACGGATATTTTATTATTAACAATCGATAAAGACTCTAAAGTTTATTTCGCAATGGATGGTGATCAAAATAAGATTACACTCCTTGAGAAAATGGGCGAGAAATATAAATTGACATTTACAGCTGATCAGAAAAAACAATTTTCGTTGTTAAGTTCTTTCGGGGTGTCTATTAAACAACTTGGCTCGTACTTAGATCTTGATGCAGAACAACGTAAAGAATTCAAACAACCAGGAATTCCTTGCGATACTCTGAATAATGAATTAGCAGATTGGATTTTACAAGCACGTTTTACTAATAAAAATTTACGTGTAGCTGTAAAAGGAGATGGTGATGCAGGATATCCTGTAGTGAAACAAGTAATTTCAACACTACAAGATAAAAAAGTGAACCGTTTCAACTTTATCACAAGCTTAGAAAAAGCTGACAATTAATTTTTAACAATATTTTCTAATTTAATTAGATAAAGATATGGCAGATATAGAAGCCGGCGGCGGTGGCGGTAAAAAAGGCAAGAAAGTCAGAGGTAAAAAGCAATCAACACGTGTTGACTTTACACCGATGGTTGACTTGGGCTTCCTTTTAATTACGTTCTTCATGTTAACAACATCGATGAACAAGCCACAAACCATGGAGATTAACATGCCGGTAAAGGAAGAAGGTGTAGAAAACACACCAGTAAAACTTTCTCAAACGCTTACAATACTCCTGACAAAAGATGATAAAGTAGTTTATTATTTTATAAATAAGGATACTAAAGAACCAGAAACGCCGCAAGTTACAAACTTTGGTAAAGCTGGAATTAGGGCTTCGCTTTTGAAAGAAAACCGCATGCGTAATGTTAAAGTAGATTCTATTGCAATCTACAAAGAGCAATTACAAACAAACAAAATTGATGAACAAACATTTAGAAATAACGTAGCTGCGATAAAATCATTTAAAGATGGTTTAATAGTACTAATAAAAGCAAACGACGATTCTAAATACAAAAACTTAGTGGACATTTTGGACGAAATGAATATCTGTAACATTGGTCGTTATGCTATTGTAGACATTACACCAATGGAAGTAGATATGTTAAAAGAAACTCCTTTATAGTTCTTAAATTAAGAATATGGCTAAAATAGATTTATACGACACCAAGTGGCTTAGCCTCGTATTTAAAGGTAGAAACCAAGAATACGGTGCTTTTGAAATCCGCAAGGTATATCCAAGAAATGCGTTTTTAGGAATTGTATTATCAATTGTAATATTTACACTTTCTGTAAGTGCACCTTTGATAATAAAATTAATTACAAATGCATTGCCTGAGGAAAAAGTAGTTTTGGTAAATAACACTACCGACTTAGAGGAACCACCTCCGGTAGATAAAAACCAACCTGCAACACCTCCACCTCCTCCGCCACCTCCGTTGAAGTCGACTATTAAGTTTACTCCACCTGTAATTAAGCCAGATGAGGAAGTACCAGATGAACCACCTCCAACGCAAGATAAATTGCAAGAAGTGGATGCCGGTGCTAAAACAGTAGAAGGCGATCCTAATGCAGATGTAGATTTAAGTGGTTTAGAAGATGGTACTGGTGATGTAATTGGTGAAGAACAAGTATTCTTAGCCGTAGAACAACAACCAGAATTTCCAGGAGGCGAATCTGCTTTAATTGCATACATCGCTAAAAACACAAAGTATCCAGCAATTGCACGCGAAAATAATATTGAAGGAAGAGTATTTATTAGTTTCGTAGTAGAAAAAGATGGAAATATATCTGACGTAAAAGTAATACGTGGTATTGGTGGTGGTTGTGATGAAGAAGCTAAACGCGTAATAAAAGGTTTGCCTAAATTTACACCAGGTAAACAAAATGGTCGTCCTGTACGTGTACAGTTTAACGTACCAGTTAACTTTAAGTTGATGTAATAAAATTTTAGGGTGAGTGCAAGAGAAAATGTTCTGTTTGTTTTTGGAATTTTAATGTCGCTGGTTTATGCAGCTATTGGAATCGTTTGCCTAACAATACCGAGCTTCTTAGCAGATTACTCATCAAATATTAAAGCAGGAATAGGCATCGTTTTTATTGTCTATTCCTGCTTTCGTTTATATCGTTCCATTCAAAAATATAAAACGAGAAATGAAGAATAAGTACTTATATCTGTTTACACTTGCCGCTTTATTTACTTATAGCGCTTGTTCTAATGTTGATAAAAATGGGAAACCATTAAGTACAACTACTTCTGGTGATGTAAAAATTGCCGCCGATGAAACCCTCCTTCCTGTGATCGATTCGCAAGAACAAGTTTTCGAAACCATTTACCCAAAGGCTGATGTAAACATTCAGTATCTTCCAGAATCAGATATTGTTAATCTTTTTGTGAACGATAGCGTCCAACTAATTGTGTTACCACGTGAGTTGAACGAAGAGGAAATGAATGTATTTAAATCAAATAAGATTGTACCACGTACAAACAAAATTGCTACAGATGCCGTTGCATTAATAATAAATAAAGCGAATACAGACACTACCTTAGAATTAGCTCAAGTAAGAGAAATTATTAGAGGAAATATTACTACTTGGAATCAGCTTGATAAAAACTCGAGTATAGGAAATATTGATATAGTGTTTGACAATTCGAAAAGCAGCACCGTACAATACATGATTCGCTTAGTAGGTAAAAAAGACATTAAAGGCTATGCTTTAAAAACCAACGAAGAAGTAATTAATTACGTGGGTAAAAATAAAGGAGCTATTGGTATTATAGGATTAAATTGGATAAGTGATAGAGACGATTCTAGCACCATCTACTTTAAGAAAAACATAAATATTATTGGTATTAAAGGCGACCCAGGAGATTTAGGAGATGATTATTTTTACCAGCCTTACCAAGCATATTTAGCAACCAAACAATACGCATTAATTAGAAATGTTTACACTATTTGCAGAGAGCCTCGCGCAGGTTTAGCAACAGGTTTCGCCTCTTTTATAAATGGTGATAAAGGACAAAAAATAATTTTAAAAGCAGGGCTTTTGCCAGCAAATGCACCTATTAGAATTATTTCAACAGAATAAGAAATAATATTTTTTCAAAATAATAAATAATAAAGATGAACAAACAACTGAAGAAAATTGCCCTTGGTATTTTTGCCGTTTTTTGTACAGTTACAATTGTGAAAGCGCAAACCGCTTTAGAGGGAATCCGTGCAATTGAAGTTGAACAATTTGAAAATGCGAAAAGAATTTTTTCGACATTAATAACTAGCAACCCTAGCGATGCTGATAATTATTTCTATTTAGGCAAAGCTTATTACGGACAAGAAAAAATTGATTCCGCAAAGTTTTATTTTGATAAAGGATTAACGGTAAATCCTAATTCTGCATTAAACTTAGTAGGTTTAGGTTCTATTTCTTTTGATATTGGAAATGATGCTGATGCCAAAGCTAGTTTTGAAAAAGCAGTTGCTTTAACTTTAGCGAAAGATTACAAAACCTTAAAATATATCGGTAAAGCATACGCTGAGTTAGGCAAGAAAAATTACAACGAAGCCTTAAATTATTTGAATAGAGCAAAAACATTGGAACCTAAAAATCCAGAGATTTATGTATCTATTGGCGATGTGTACATGGAACAATCTAACGGTTCTGATGCGGTGAAATATTACAATGATGCATTAAAAATTGATGCAAACTATGTAAATGCTCATGTACGTACTGGTAAGTTGTGGACACGTTCATTAAATTACCAAGAAGCAAAAACTGCTTTCGAAAAAGCAATTACCATAGATGCTAACTACCCACCAATTTATAGAGAATACGGTGAGTTAGAATTAAGCGCTAAGAAATACGAAAATGCGGTTGAGAATTATAAAAAATACATGGACTTAACAGATAAGTCTACAAACTCTCAATTACGTTATGCACGCTTTTTATTTGTTGGAAAACAATACCAAGAGTCTGCAGATTTAATCAAACAAATTATTCCGAAAGATTCATCAGATTATATTATCTACCGTTTATTAGGTTATTCATCTTATGAAATAAAAGATTACAAAGTAGGTTTAAATGCGATGAATAAATTTTTTGCGATGAATCCTCGTAAAATTTTAGGAACAGATTATTCTTATTTAGGAAAATTGCAAGTGAAAAACAAGTTAGACTCATTGGGTATGACTAATATTTTGAAGGCAATTGAAATGGATACTACTACTAAAGAATTGTACGGCGATTTAGCAGATGCTTATTTCTCTCAAAAGAAATATAAGTTAGCAGCAGAATCTTATGAGAAGAAAATTGAAGGTGGCAAACCTGGTCCTGTAGATTACTTCTACGTAGGTAGAGCATACTATTTCGGATTAGAATTCGTAAAATCTGACTCAGCATTTTCTCAATTAATTCAACAAAAGGCAGATTTCGCAACGGCTTGGTTATACAGAGCTCGTAATAATTTTAGAATAGACGATGCCGATGGCAAATCTGAAGGAATGGCTAAACCATACTACGAAAAATTTGTTGAGCTTACATTAGCAGATCCTAAATATGATGTTAAAAAATCGGGTAAAGATTTAATAGAATCTTATAAATATTTAGGCGATTATTATTTCAGTATTGCGAATGATAAGGCAAACTCAAAAACGTATTGGTTAAAGGTTTTAGAAATAGATCCAAATGATAAACAAGCTAAAGATGTTTTAGCAGGTTTAAAATAAATAGTGCATTTGTTTAATTTTATAAATATGGAAAGCAGTTTTTTACCATCCGATTATTTTCCGATAATTCTTCAATTTATTGCCGCATTGGGTTTTGTGGGAGTTACTATGTTAGCTACCCATTTTATTGGCCCTAAGCGTAAAACAAAAGATAAATTAGAGAATTTTGAATGTGGAATTGAGCAACAAGGTGATGCTCGATCGCCGATTTCAATAAAATACTTCTTAGTAGCCATTTTATTCGTGTTATTCGACGTGGAGGTTATATTTATGTACCCTTGGGCGGTTAACTTTAGAGAGATGGGAATGCAGGGTTTAATGGAAATGTTCGTGTTTATAGGCTTACTTTTAGCCGGCTTTGTTTATGTCATCAAAAAAGGTGCTTTAGACTGGGAATAAATAAGGGATATTTTATCGTTTAAAACCTTTAAAATCAATATTTGTTGTAGATTTGCCGCTCATCTAGCATAAAACCAGATGAGCGTTTTTTTGATTCGTAAATTAACAGTATGAGCGACATAAAAATTGTTGAAGCACCAGAAGGTGTTGAAGGAAATGGATACTATGCAACACGACTTGATAAAGTAGTGGGTTTAGCCCGTTCACATTCCTTGTGGCCATTACCATTTGCAACTTCTTGTTGCGGAATTGAATTCATGGCTACCATGGGTTCACATTACGACTTTGCTCGTTTTGGTTCAGAGCGCCCAAGTTTTTCACCCCGCCAAGCAGACTTATTAATGGTAATGGGTACCATCGCAAAAAAAATGGGACCAGTATTAAAGCAAGTGTATTTGCAAATGGCAGAACCCCGTTGGGTAATTGCTGTGGGTGCTTGTGCATCATCAGGAGGAATTTTTGATACATACAGCGTAATGCAAGGAATTGATGAGATTATACCGGTGGATGTTTACGTACCAGGCTGCCCTCCAAGACCAGAAGCTATTATCGATGGATTTAATAGAATCCAAGACCTCGTGAAGAACGAACCAATGAGAAGAAGAAACCTTCCTGAATATCAAGAATTGTTGGCTCAATACGGAATTCAATAATGATAACAATTGATAAAAATACATTGCTTAGCGACTTACAAGAGAAGTTCGGCGCTGCAATACAAAAAGTGGAAGAACCTTATGGTTTATTAACTTTTACTACTACTAAAGATCAATTACTTTCCATACTTACATTTTTAAATGAAAGCGATGTTTATCGTTTCCGTTTTTTAACCGATTTATGCGGTGTGCATTATGCTGATGAAAAACAATTAGCCGTAGTATACCATTTGCATAGTATGGAATCTAATTTCAGAATGCGCATAAAAGTATTTATTCCAGAATCAAATCCACGCATACCTACTGTTTGTAAACTATACAAATCTGCAAATTGGCAAGAGCGCGAAACCTTTGATTTTTATGGAATTATTTTCGAAGGTCACCCAAATTTGAAACGCATTTTAAATGTGGATGATATGGTTGCTTTCCCTATGCGTAAAGAACATCCTTTAGAAGACCCTAATAGAATTGATAAAAACGATAGCTACTTCGGTAGATAATAAATAGAAAAAAATTATGGCTCATATTCAGTTAGGAGACGATTCGTTAGAAAAAGAAACCACGACCTTAAACCTTGGTCCTACGCACCCTGCCACGCATGGTGTATTCCAAAATGTATTGGAAATGGATGGCGAAAGAATCGTGAGTGCCGAATCAACCATCGGCTATATTCACCGTGCATTTGAAAAAATTGCAGAGCATCGCCCATACTATCAAATCACTCCTCTTACAGACAGAATGAACTACTGTTCGTCGCCGATTAATAATTTTGGTTGGCACATGACGGTGGAGAAATTACTAAATGTACAAACTCCTAAACGTGTTGATTACATGCGTGTAATTGTAATGGAGTTGGCACGTATTTCTGACCATTTAATTTGTAATGGAATTTTAGGTGTTGATACAGGAGCATTTACAGGCTTCTTGTATTTAATGCAAGAGCGTGAAAATATTTATGAAATTTACGAAGAAATTTGCGGTGCTCGTTTAACTACTAACTTCGGAAGAGTGGGAGGTTTTGAAAGAGATTTCAACGAAAAATCTATCGCAAAAATTAAAAAGTTTTTAAAAGACTTTCCAACGATTATGAAATCGTTTGAAAGTTTATTTAATAGAAATAGAATTTTTATTGATCGTACCAAAGATGTAGGTCCGATATCAGCAGAAGATGCATTAAATTTTGGCTTTACAGGCCCTTGTTTACGAGCAGCTGGAGTTGATTATGATTTACGTGCTACATCACCATACTCTTCTTATGAAGAATTTGATTTCGAAGTACCAGTAGGAACCATTGGTGATACCTACGATCGTTTCATGGTTCGTAACGAAGAAATTTGGCAGAGTTTACGCATCATAGAACAAGCATTAGCAAAAATGGAAAAAGAACCAGCGGGTATTTTTCATGCTGATGTTCCAGAATTTTATTTGCCTCCAAAAGCAGATGTTTACAATAACATGGAAGCTTTAATTTATCATTTTAAAATTGTAATGGGTGAAGTAGAAATTCCAAAAGGAGAAGTATACCATGCAGTTGAAGGTGGTAATGGAGAGTTAGGATTTTATTTAATTTCAGATGGAGGACGTTCTCCATTCCGTTTACATTTCCGCAGACCTTGTTTTATAATTTATCAAGCGTTTACAGAAATGGTAAAAGGACAACTATTGTCAGACGCGATTGTAACCATGAGTAGTTTGAACGTAATTGCTGGAGAATTAGACGCATAATATTTTAAATTTTTTTAGATAGATACCAATGAGTACTACATTTTCTAAAGAGTCGCTAGAGATCATCGAAAACATGGTTGCCCGTTATCCAGAAGGCAAACATAAATCGGCATTGATTCCTGTATTGCATATTGCACAAGCAGAATTCGGTGGTTGGTTGAGCACAGAAACAATGGACTATGTTGCATCTGTATTACAATTAAAACCAATTGAAGTATACGAAGTAGCATCTTTTTATTCGATGTTTAATTTAAAACCTGTTGGTAAATGTGTATTAGAAGTTTGCCATACTGGCCCTTGTGCAATTAATGGTGGCGAAGCATTGGTAGAATATTTATCAAAAAAATTAAATATAAAAGTTGGTGAAACCACTGCAGATGGGATGTTCACACTTAAAGCTGTAGAATGTTTAGGCTCTTGTGGAACAGCACCAATGTTACAATGTGGTAAAGACTATTTTGAAAATCTTACGGATGAAAAAGTAGATACCATGTTAGATAAAATGAAATCAGAAAACAGACAACGTTCATACGTAGATACGATATAACATATATGTCAAGAAGAATATTATTAGAGCATATCGACGAACCAGGAATTCAATCGTACGAAGTGTATCGCAAAAAAGGCGGTTATGCATCGGTTGAAAAAGCCTTGAAAACAATGTCGCCAGAAGATGTTGTTGAAGAAGTAAAAAAATCTGGATTAAGAGGAAGAGGTGGTGCAGGATTTCCAACGGGAATGAAGTGGAGTTTTTTGGCAAAACCAGAAGGCAAAGCTCGTTACTTAGTTTGTAATGCCTACGAATCTGAACCTGGAACTTTTAAAGACAGATACTTGATGGAGAAAATTCCTCATTCATTAATTGAAGGAATGATTACCTCAAGTTTTGCATTAGGTGCAAAAACTTCTTACATATACATTCGTGGAGAATATTTTTATGTACTGCGCATTTTAGAAAAAGCAATTGCAGAAGCATATGCAAATGGTTGGTTAGGAAAAAATATTTTAGGCACAGGGTACGATTTAGATTTATATGTACATCCTGGAGCTGGTGCTTACATTTGTGGCGAAGAAACTGCTCTACTAGAATCCTTAGAAGGCAAGCGTGGCAACCCTCGTATTAAACCTCCATTCCCAGCAATTGCAGGTTTATATGCATGCCCAACGGTAGTAAATAATGTGGAGACTTTAGCATCTGTTTCATCTATCATTAATTTAGGTGGAGATGAATATGCGAAAATTGGATTAGGTAGAAGCACGGGAACCAAATTGATTTCTGCAAGCGGGCACATTAATAATCCGGGAGTTTACGAAATTGAATTAGGATTACCTGTAGAAGAATTTTTATACTCAGATAAATACTGTGGTGGAATTAAAAATGGAAAGAAATTAAAAGCAGTAGTTGCTGGTGGTTCATCTGTTCCAATTTTACCTGCTAATTTATTTATGAAAACTGCCAATGGCGAAAACAGATTAATGTCTTACGAATCTTTAGCCGATGGCGGATTTGTGAGTGGTACGATGTTAGGCTCTGGTGGTTTTATAGTGTACGATGAAGATTCTTGTATTGTAAGAAACACTTGGAATTTCTCACGTTTCTATCATCATGAATCATGCGGACAATGTTCTCCGTGTAGAGAAGGAACAGGTTGGATGGAGAAGATTTTACATCGCCTAGAATATGGGCATGGTAAAATGAGCGACATTGATTTGTTAGTAGATGTTTCGAAAAAAATTGAAGGAAATACTATTTGCCCATTAGGTGATGCAGCAGCATGGCCAGTAGCAAGTGCAATTCGTCATTTC
>JAGVEE010000022.1 GCA_020058405.1 Sphingobacteriales bacterium | reverse complement strand
TCATACTTAATTAACTATTGGAATAACACCTACGACGATCAAATGTCTGTGGAGTTAAAAAGCTTATCCGATTTATACTTAACTGATATTAATATTTTCAACCTAAACGGTGATTTATTAATTTCAACACAACCTAAAATATATGAAGAAGGATTAGTAGCCAGAATTATGAACCCCGATGCGTATGTAATGATGAAATGTTTTGAGCGAACTGAATACAGTACGACTGAAAAAATTGGCAGCTTAAAATTCTTGTCGTCTTACGCACCCATCAGGAATGCGAATAACAAAACAGTTGCTTATTTGAACTTGCCTTATTTTGCAAACAAGCTTGAATATGAAAACAGAGTTTCACAATTTTTAACAACTTTTATAAACGTATACGTATTAATTTTTGTGGTAATTGGGTTTATAGCCTTTTTTATTGCAAACTCCATCACCTACCCACTCACCTTAATTGAAGAACAATTAAGGGAAACAAAGATTGGTAAAAAAATGGATCCGATTACTTGGAAAGGGAATGATGAGATTGGAAAATTAATAAATGAATACAATCGAATGATTGTAGAGCTAGAAGAAAGCACGGAACGTTTAGCAAAATCTGAACGTGAAAATGCTTGGCGAGAGATGGCAAAACAAGTGGCTCATGAAATTAAAAACCCTTTAACACCTATGAAACTTGGCTTGCAGCATTTACAAAGAGCGTGGGCCGATGAAGATCCTAATTTCAAAGAAAAATTTGAGCGTTTTAGCGCAACCTTTATTCAACAAATAGAGTCACTTTCTCTTATCGCTTCTGAGTTTTCGAATTTTGCACAAATGCCACTTACCAGCAAAGAGAAAGTTGATCTTAAAGAAATTATTACAAACGTAGTAGAGTTATATAAAAATGAAAGCGATGTTGAATTGAATTTAGGCTTCTTGCCAAGTTTGCAATCAAGCATTATGGCTGATAAAGACCAAATGATTCGTTGTTTTAATAACCTAATTAAAAATGCCATTCAATCTATCCCTTCTCAACGAAATGGTGAAGTAACTATAGATTTAATGAATGACAATGGACACATACTTGTAATGATACAAGACAATGGCAACGGTATTGAAGAGGCATTGCAGGAAAAAATATTTCAACCCAATTTTACCACCAAAAATTCTGGTATGGGTATGGGGCTAGCCATTGTACATAATATCATTATAAATGCAAATGGTAAAATTTGGTTTCAGTCTGCACTCAATAAAGGCACCACTTTTTACGTTTCTATACCATTGGAAAAGGGTAATGCTTAAATTTAACTATGTATTTGTTGTTTTTATATTGATGGGGCTTGGTTCAATGGCCCAATCCAATACAGATAGCATCCCTTCCGTTTTTCTAAAAAGATACATACACAAAGATATTTCCCTGCTTCAAAATAAAGAGAAAGCAATAAACAACCCTTTTGCATTGAGTTATGAAGTTAAACCAATAGAGGGAATTGGATTGTATGGCTTAAATAGATCGGGTAGTATATCTCGTGCAATTACTGTAGGCAATAACCAAGATTTGAGTTTAAACTCTAGCCTAAATTTGCAATTAAATGGAAGAATTTCTGAAGACTTAGAAGTAATTGCCGTAATATCTGATGATAATATTCCAATACAACCTGAGGGTAATACACAACAAATACAAGAGTTTGATCGTGTTTATATTCAGTTATTACATAAAAATTATTCCTTAACCGCTGGGGATTTTGAACTCCGAAAACCAAATTCTTATTTTCTAAATTATTTCAAAAAAGCTAAGGGTGGTTATGTACAAACCTCCTTTGAAACAAAAAATAAGTACTCAATAAAAAATGAATTAGCCGCTGCCATTGCAAAAGGTAAGTATAACCGACAAGTATTTTTAGGACGAGAAGGTATACAAGGACCATACAGATTACAAGGCATTGCAAACGAAAATTTTATTATTGTATTGGCCGGCACCGAGCGTGTGTTTATTGATGGAGTGTTAATGAAACGAGGTGAAAATTTAGATTATACCATCGATTATAATACGGCCGAAATTACTTTTATGCCACGCAGAGTAATTACTGCTTACTCTCGTATAACTATAGAGTTTGAATATTCTGATAAAAACTACTCAAGAAGTTTAACTACGGTTAGTTCTAGTTTCGAGAGTAAAAAAAATGCATTCAGAATTAATTACTACAATGAACAAGACTCCAAAAACAGACCCTTGTTACAAGACTTGAATGATAATCAGAAAATATTTTTATCGAGCATTGGTGACAATACGAGCACGGCTTACTTCCCTTCTATAGATAGTGCAGGTTATAATGATTCAGAGATTCGATATAAAAAAATTGATTCTAATGGAGTTTTTATCTATGTTTTTTCTACCAATCCAGAAGATGCCATTTACAAGCTAAACTTTTCTCAACTTGGCACAAACCAAGGAAATTATATATTAGAAAACTCTTTAGCAAATGGTAGAGTGTTTAAATACGTTGCACCTGTAAACGGTGTAGCTCAAGGAAATTTTGAACCAGTAGTTGTTTTGGTGGCACCACGCAAAACAAGTATGTTCACATTTGCAGCCGAACACAAATCTGGCAAAAAGTGGAACATGGGTACAGAGCTCGCTATTAGCAATACAGATTTAAATTTGTTTTCTAAAATTGATGATAAGGATAATATAGGTGTTGCTTCAAAATCTTATTTGGAATATAAAGAAAAAATTAAATCGGATACATCCGGTAATATCTATTTAATTTCTAATCTGCAAGCCGAGATATTAGATAAAAATTTTCGTTTTGTAGAATTTTACAGACCTGTAGAATTCAATAGAGATTTCAACATCAATACTGCCACTCGAAGTGCCGAACAATGGTACACTTTCCAAACATCAATTGTAAAAAACAATAAAAGTTTGATGTATTATAGAGCTGCATTCTTCCTGAAAGATACTATTTATAAGGGTATGCAGCATAGCATTGGTACAGATGTAAACTATAAATCATATCGATTATTTTCAAACGCATCTTTATTATTAACAGAATTAAACAACAATAAAAACAAAAGTAATTTTTTAAAACACTTAATAGATTTTAGTAAAAACACAAAATATGTAACGGTAGGTATTGGAGAAGAAACTGAAAAAAATATTTATAAGACAAATTCTAGCGACTCACTCTCCATAAATAGTTTTGCATTTTATATTTATAAAGCTTATTTAAAAAGTCCTGAAAGTTGGACCAACAAATATTTAGTAGAGTATTCGAATAGGTTTGATGAGAGCCCATTTCAAAATTCACTGCGAGCTGCCACTAGAACAGAAAATATTTTGCTGAATACAGAATTAAACAAAAACACGAATGCCCTGTTTGGTTTTAGTGTAAACTACCGGAATTTAAATGTCATAAACAGCAAGTCCAATTTGCAATCAGAAGAAAATATAATTTCTAGAATTCGTTTTGATGGTACTGCTTGGAAAGGCTTGCTTACCTCTAATACATTTTACGAAATAGGAACAGGTCAAGAACCCAAAAGAGCTTTCACCTATTTGCAAGTACCCGCTGGGCAAGGTATTTATGTGTATAGAGATTACAACAACAATGGTGTAAAAGAATTAAATGAATTTGAAGTGGCTAAGTATAGTTATGAAGCCGACTATATAAGAGTAAGCATTGTAAATACAGATTTTGTTAGAACTAAATCAACTTCGTTTTCTGAAAATATAATTATAGACCCAGCACGTAAATGGGCAAATAGAGAAGGTGTGTTGAAATACATTAGTATGTTTTCTAATCAACTAAACTTTAAAATAGAACGTAAAACCTTAAACACAGCTAGCGAAAATTTATTCAACCCATTTGATTTAAATATTGTAGACAGTAATTTAATTGGTGTAAATACACAATACAGAGAGTCGTTTTATTTTAAAAGAAGCGACCCTATTTTTGGAGCAGATTATACTTTGCAAGGAAGTAGCAATAAAAATTTGTTAAGTATAGGTTTCGATTCTCGCTCTTATAATGAACATTTAATTAGAACACGTTGGAATATTTTTAACCGGTATTCTGTTTTAACGGAACTAAAAACTGGTGAGAAAAAAGCAATCAGCGAAGCGGCTTCCGAACGAAATTTCACCATCAATTATTACAGCGTACGACCAGAGTTTGGGGTTCAATTTTCTACAGAATTGCGCTGGAGTTTATCTTATTTATTTTTAACTCAAGAAAATAAATTAGCTGGTGCAGAAAAATCAGATCAACATAAATTAAGTGCAGAGTTAAAATACAATGCAGGTGGTAAATCAAGTGTACAAACTCAATTCAATTTTATTTATAATGATTTTACTGGCAATAGCAATTCGGCCATTGCATATGAATTATTGGAAGCATTGCAACCGGGTAGAAATTTAACTTGGTCGGCAAATTGGCAAAAAAATATTGGCAGTAGTTTACAGATTAGTATTTTGTATGATGGCAGAAGTTCTGTTGGGGCAAAAACTATACACGCAGGCAGCATGCAAGCAAGGGCTTTCTTTTAGCCCATAAAAAAAGGAGTGTTGAAATTAACAACACTCCTTTTTTTATATACTTAATTAATTTTATTTCAAAGTTATTTTTGTACTTCCAATACTAGCACCATCTGCATATATAATAATGGTGTAATCACCTGGTTCTATTGCCGATGATTTTTTCCAAAACATGGTATATGTTTGAGCTGATTTGTTTTCGAAATTCACCGTGCTTTTTGCAGAGTATTGAAGCTCTTCACCGTCTGCAGCAAATTTGCTATCCGATGCGTCTGTTACAACTTCTGCTTTGCCAGCAGGATTTATTACACGAACATAAAAATCTCTAGCGCCTTGTGGTGCTACTTGGTTATCAGCTAAATTAAAACTGATTTTAATTCTTTCTAAAGTTTTTACTCTGTTACTTTCTACTTCTTTTCCGTTAGAGCGATACCTAACACCCAAAGCATTTATTGTAGTAGTTTTTAATAAGGAAGCAACTGCAACTTTGTTAGATAAGTTTATGTTTTGATTTACTAAGTCTGATGATTTGCGTTGTTCTGTTTCTACTGTTTTTTTCAAGCCATTGTTTTCAGAGGCTAGCAATTCATTTTCCTTTTTTAAGGTTACAATTTCATCTTGGTATTTACGGATGTAATACCTTAATTGATCAATTTCATTACGCGCACGCTCTAATTCAGCTGCCGACATGTTTCCTCTTCTTAAAGCGTTTTGCAATTGTGCTACTTTAGCTTTTAACTCTTCGTCTTTCGCTAGCAAACTTTCATTCAATGAATCAGCATTTGCCGTAGCATCTGTTAAATCTTGCTCAAGCTCGTTTAGTTGAACTTGTAGTTTTGCTTTCTCATCTGTAGTCTGTTCAAAACGAGTTTCCGTTTTATCTTTCTGCATCCATAAGAAAATATTGGTGCCAATAAGTAAAACTATTACACCTAATAAAATATAAATTTTCTTAGTGTCTTTTTTAGGCTGCGATTCTTGCTCCATATTCAAATTATCTTTAAGAATTGGTTTTGTTTACTTCATCAACGTAATTTAATCGTAAATCTGATAAGAACTGCTGTAACATTCTTTCCATTTCCGAGCTTATATTACCTTTTGTTTTATCTCTTAACATTTCAAGCATATCAATAGATTGCTTTGCCTGTTCCAAATTAATTTCAATTTTATTTGTAACAGGGTTTAATACTTTCCCTAAGCCTTGCATTCCAGAGGAGTGGAAAATATACAATAACTGAGCGAATAGTTGTTCTTCCTTGTTCATATTTTATTAATATTGGCAAATATATATAAATTTTTGAAGCAGATAACTTATTAAGCCTTTATACAATGGAACTAAACGATCAATTTTGGGAACAACGATACCAAGAAAATAAAACTGGTTGGGATATTGGCTATGCTTCTACCCCAATCGTCGACTACTTAAAAACGCTCAAAAACAAAGAGTTAAAAATATTAATACCCGGTTGTGGCAATGGTCATGAAGCCGAATGGGCTCATCAAAACGGTTTTTTGAATGTACACGTATTAGATTATGCTGCTTCTGCCATCGCAAATTTTAAAACTCGTTACCCACATTTTAACCCTGCTCATTTACACCAACAAGATTTTTTCGAACATAAACACACTTACGACATTATTATTGAACAAACTTTTTTCTGCGCAATTGATCCTAGCCTTCGAAAAAAATATGCACTAAAAATGCATGAATTATTAAATGATAATGGGTTATTGGTTGGACTATTATTTGATACAGAATTTGTAGGAGGACCTCCCTTTGGAGGAAACAAAGAAGAGTATACCGAGTACTTCTCTTCTTTGTTTGAATATTTACATTTTGAAAAATGCAACAACTCTATTAAAGCTAGGGCAGGTAACGAACTTTTTATTGAATTGAAAAAAATTAAATAGCCGAAGTTAACTCTTTGCTCATTGGCTTAACAGAGGATGGGAAGTATTTAATTAATTGTCCATTATCATCAATTAAATATTTATTGAAATTCCATCTAGGTGCTTGTGAGTTCCAGCCGTTTAATTCTTTTGTTGATAACCATTTGTATAACTCGCAGGCATCGTCGCCTAAAACATCCACTTTTTCAAATAACTG
>JAGVEE010000149.1 GCA_020058405.1 Sphingobacteriales bacterium | reverse complement strand
TTCTAAAGAAGTTGGTAAAATTCGTCAGTTAGAAAAAACACTTGGTAAAAAATTCACTTTAGCAGAAGTACCAACAGGTTTTGATGTTTGTGAAAAACAGTTGTTCTCATTAGTACACAGAGTACATAATGTAGAAGTAAACGATGCACAAATTGATCAATACTTACCACGTATTTATGCAGAGTTTAATGACATGAGTAAAGAAGATGTAATCAAAAGATTTGCATCTTTAGAATTCAACCAATTTTTAGAATATTACAGAAAAGCACCAGATTTAAATGCGAAAGCAGATGATACAGTAAGAGCTGAGCGTGGTAACATGCGTAGTAGTTCTGCTACTCATACTCGTTTATTTATAAACTTAGGATCGGTGGATGACTTTACACGTGGAGATATGTTGGGTTACATTTGTAACACTGCAAATATTAAAGGCGATAGAGTTGGTAAGATTGATATTAAAGGTGTATTCTCATTCTTTGAAGTAGAGAACGAAGTTTTAGAACAAGTACAAACAGGATTTAAAAATGCTGATTACTCGGGAAGAAGCGTACGTATTGAAATTTCACAAGATGGAGATCGCAGAGACCGCGGAGAAGGTGGTGGTGGACGTAGTGGCGGTGGAGAACGTAAATCATACGGTGGTGGAAGTCGCAGTGGTGGTGGAGAACGCAAATCATATGGTGGCGGCGGTGGTCGTAGCTATGGTGGTGGCGGTGGAAAATCATACGGTGGTGGCGGAAGCAAATCATATGGCGATAAAGATCGTAGTAGCCGTGGTGGCGACAGAGATCGTCCGGCAGGCAACAGCCGTACGGGAAGCAGTCGCAGTGCCGGAAGCGGTAGCAGCGATCGTGCGCCTCGCAAACGTAGCGACGATAGCGGTAAAGGCGGTCGTTGGTAAGAATTTTCTTTGAGAGCTCGTTAAATTGGACCATCCCTACCCGGGGATGGTTTTTTTATTTCTTGAATTTGTAAGAAAGTGTACCCAATGTTGTTTTTAACATCGCAGTGTAAATTCCCGTTGAAAGTTCAGTTACATACATATCGAATGTATTAATACCTACTTGCAACTTTTTATTTTCTGTAGCTATAACTTTTCCAGTAATATCTATTATTTGTAATTGCGCATCCACTATACTCGGTGTTTCTATGGCAAATGAAATCTGCCCATCACGTAATGCATAATTGTTAATTGTTATTTCTTTTGATTTTAAAGAGGCTGCAACTAAGTCCGAATAAGTACTCGTTCCATCTACATCAATTTGTTTTAATCGATAGTAATTAATACCTGCATTTGCTTGCTCATGATTAAAAGTGTATTCGCTTAATTCAGTCGATTTTAATTTCCCTTTTACGGTTCCTATCAAACTAAAATTACTTCCATCGGTAGAGTGCTCAATTTCGAAGCGATCATTATTATATTCTGATGCTGTTACCCATTTTAATTGTACCGTATTATTTCTATTGGCATTGGCAGTAAAACTGCTAAGAGTTATTGGCAACACAGCATCATCACGTGTGTACCAAATTGGAGATGTCCATGCTCTGTGTCCATCGGCTTGTGTAACTAGTAAATAATAATAACGGGTAGTATTGTTTGCTAATCCGGTATGAGTATAAGTTAAGGTGTTAGAATTATTAACAGTTGTAAGTGTTGTAGGTGTTGAGCCACTTCCAGGCACCCCCGATAATAAAGCAATGGATGATACTGCTTCCCCATCATCGTCGCTTACACTAACACTTATAGTTGGTGTACCTGCTTGTGTTGTTGTGCTGCCCATTTGTTTTGTACCAATAGTATAGCTTACTTTCAAGTTATAATCTTCGCTTGCATAAAATCTCATGTTACGATACGCATCAGCAATATTCGCTTTTGTTAAGGAAGTGGCTAATACAACTGTTCTACCTTGTGTAGTTCTACCAAATGTCGTGTTATGATTATCGTGATCTATCGTAGGACCAACCTTATATCCTTTTTTTAATAAATCTGTATAACGTGAATTAAATGTTGAGGTAGATGGATTGCTGTATGTAGTGTTTGTTGAAAATGCCGGCCCACTCAACATCGCCATACCAACTACAGCATCGTCCCAAACAGAATTATAAGCATTAGAAAAAATACCATCAAAGTCAGTGCTTTCTGGATGTGCTAATGTTGCAAAAGAACCCGTTTTATTTTTTATTATTTGATATAAACTTGTATAATCACCTTTAGCCACAAGAATTTGATATGCACCAGGATTCCAACCGATGAGTGAATCGAATTCGTATATTAAAAAATGACCACCAGTTGATAAGGTCCCCCACTCCATTCCATACATACAAACAAAGGTTCCATCTTGATTAGCTGCTGCGGTTTCATTTTTCAATTTTGTCCAATTCACCAAACTCATAGCCGTACTTTCATTATGGTTATGTTCAGATATACCCAAAAAATGAAAGTTTAAAGATGATTTTGCATAAGTATATGCTAATGCTGCAGTTGCTGAATTTCCATCGTCATTTCCATCAGAATAACCGGTATGTGCATGTAAATTTCCGAAATAGAAATTATAGGTTTGGGCATTAACGAAACTAATCGTGAAAAATAATGTTATAAACGTGAATATTCTTCTCATGTGAATTTAAAACTTACAAATATACGTAAATAGAGCAAAACCAATACCAACAATACTCCGTACATCTAATAAATTAAAGAATTAATAACATGAAAACAATACTCATTATACTTAGTTTAATTTGCAGCATTCCATTAGTGAGTGCATGTCAACAAAAAGCAACAAAAAAAATGGAACAGAACGCTAAATTCAATAAGCTAAGCGATTACGAAAAAAAGGTAATCTTAGAAAAAGCTACCGACCGCCCTTATACTGGCGAGTATACCGACAATAAAAAAACAGGTACTTATATCTGTCGCCAATGCAACAACCCCTTATACGAGAGCAAAGACAAATTTGATTCGCATTGTGGCTGGCCAAGTTTTGACGACGAAATTAAAGGCTCTGTAAAACAAATTCCGGATGCAGACGGTATGCGCGTAGAAATTGTATGCAACAATTGCCAAGGGCACTTAGGACACGTGTTCATGGGTGAAGGATTTACGAGCAAAAACACTCGCCATTGTGTGAATAGTACTTCGATGGTGTTTGTGGAGCTTGGGAAAGATCTTCCTCAAGTAATAAAATGATTTGTAAATAGCACCGCCCCTCAACTTGCACGGTCCCGTTCTTACGGGATTCGGGGACCCCGCATTGCAGGCAAAAAAATAGGAAAAAGATTATCAGGTTAGCACCGCCCCTCAACTACGCTTCGCTGCGTTCGGGGACCCCGCATTGCTGGCAAAAAAATAGGAAAAAGATTATCATGTTAGCACCACCCCTCAACTACGCTTCGCTGCGTTCGGGGACCCCGCATTGCAGGCAAAAAAATAGGAAAAAGGTTATCAGGTTAGCACCGCCCCTCAACTACCTTTAGATTTGCAATACAATATTTTGATTTAAATTTATATTACTGGAAGAACAGGGGTGAACTATCTCAACTCCCAGACTTAGTGTCTAT
>JAGVEE010000419.1 GCA_020058405.1 Sphingobacteriales bacterium | reverse complement strand
TATTTGTTGAAATTTTATCCGTTAAATTTATCTCATCTTCTGCATATACTGCAAATTCTTCAAAAACAAATCTGTCTACCACATCCTCTGGAATATTAGTATCAAACGAAACATTTTTGGTAGGTGTAAACTCATGAGAAGTAGTTAATAAACCAAATTTAAAATGATGCTTGTCATTCTTAAAATAATCAAGATCATATTTAAAAATGTAATCTTTTACACCCGATGAAAAACGTAATGATAAAAGACTGTCGGATTGATCGCTCTTAAACTGATAGTTAGTATAAATTAAGGTAGTGTTTGCAAACCATTTTGGAGAGAGGATGTGATTCCATCTGAAAGTTGCCGACTGATTTCCCCAACCTAGTGTATTGCTTGTTAAACTCGACTCTTCATCACTACCACCATCAAACTTATCACTACCTGAATAATAGGAAGCAAATAATTTATGTTTGTCATTTATCCTCCATTGTATTTTTGTGTTGATATCGTAAAACTGATAACCAAATCCTTCGTCCGTATCAAATGCATTCATCAACGCATTAACATGTGATGAACGTCCTGAAACAAAAAAAGCCAATTTGTCTTTAACAATTGGCCCCTCAAGTCCTACTCTACTGGCAATTATTCCCGTACCTAAATCTGTATGAAAATTTTGCATATCACCATCTTTAGTTACCATTTCTACCACCGACGATAATCGTCCGCCATATCGCGCCGGGAAGCCGCTCTTCATTAAATTCATTTGCTTCAAGGCATCTTCATTAAAAATAGAATAGAGTCCGAATAAATGAAACGAATGATACAAGGGTGCATCATCCAATATAATTAAATTCTGATCGGGTCTTCCGCCTCTAATATTATACCCATTGCTAATATCGGTTTCTCTGTTTACACCTGCGTAATATCGCGTGGCAGCCAATGCATCTTTTTCACCTAACATACGAGGTGATAAAGTTCGAATGTCATCATCAACATTATCAGAAATGATAGATTTGTGAAAGGCTTTATCTTCCATTCGCTGATCTTGAATTTCGATTTCTTTCATTCTGATACTCGATTCTAAATCCCAATTCACTAATTTCTTACCTTCCGTTGAAATTATTTTTCGATTGAATTTATAACCAACTATATGTGCTTGCAATTCTACACTGTCTGTATTTGCTGGTATTTGTATCGCATAATAGCCGTATAAATTGGTATATACAGCTGTTTTAGTATTAGCACAATACACTAAAATGTCTGGTAAAACTTCGCGTGTTTGTAAATCTCTTATATAACCGTGTATGTAATAATTTTTTGGATCTTGCTTCGATTTTTTTCTTGGCATTAATATTACCTGAGAACCATTAAACTTATAATCGATGTTTGCTTGGTTTTTAATTTGCTCTAAAGCATCTGTTAATTTTTTCTGATCGAGGTCTAAATTTATTCTTTTGTCAATCTTTATTAAATCGGAACTAAAGGAAAAACTTACTTTATATTTTTGCTCGATTAGGCTAATGGCACGCTCAATTGTTATCTGCGAATACTCTTCATTCCCCACATTTTGTGCAATACCATTACTAGTGCTAAAAACTAGCATCCCGAAAAATAAACAACATAAGGTATTTAGCATTCGCTTCATATAATACAGACAGTTTGGGGATTCTAAACCCCTATTCGCCCCCAAGCCAAATTGTAAATAAGGCTATAAGTATTGGATGTTTATGATTGTTTTTTACGAATTCGCGCAAAGTTGAGAGGGCTTTGCCCATTTGCGCTTCTACTGTTTTTACAGATATCTGCATAATTTCTGCAATCTCTTTGTAGCTTTTGCCTTCGAACCTGCTTAACACAAATACCTCTCTGCGCTTTTCGGGTAAGGCATCTATGGCTGCATACAAAGCTTTTTGCAATTCCTTTGCATCCATCTGCTCCTCCATACGGTTGTCGGATTCGTCGTGCAAATTGGTTAAGGGAACTTCATTGCTTGATTTCCTCGATTGCGACTTAATGTAATTTAAGGCCCTGTTACGAGCTGCCGTAAATAAATATGCTGCTACCGAATCGGGCGTTTGAATGGTTTCTCTGCTCTCCCATATCTTAATAAACAAAGCCTGAACAACGTCTTCCGTTGCCTCTTCATCATTAAGCATGGCATTTACCCTTCTACATAAAGGCTTGTAATGCCTCTTAAATAAAAGCTCAAATGCCTTTGCATCCTGCAATTTCATCTGAGCAAATAATGTTTCGTCTTTAATAGATAGTTCCATCGGTTTGCAAAACTACTAAACTAGATAAATATACATTGTATTGTTTTTGTTATAAAATATTCTTGAAAAAATGTGCTTTTAAGCACTAAAATCGAATTATTTAAAAAAAAATAAAAAATAGTTAGTGTATGTTGTACACTTTCACTATATTCGCTTATTCGAATTAGCAAATCAGCGAAAAAGCGAACTAACGAATAACTTAATAACATATTAACTCAATAACGAAAATGAAGATAGGAATAAACGGATTTGGTAGAATAGGACGATTAGTGTTTAGGGTAGCAGTAGACAGAGCAGATATTGAGATTGTTGGAATCAACGATTTAATTGATGCAGAATACATGGCTTACATGTTGAAGTATGACTCTACACATGGAGCATTTAATGGTACTGTTTCTGTAGAAGGAAAAGACTTGGTGGTAAACGGAAAACGCATCAGAGTTACAGCAGAGCGCGACCCCGCAAACCTAGCATGGTCGGATATTGGCGCGGATTACATCGTAGAATGTACAGGATTATTTTTAGATAAAGAAAAAGCTTCATTACATATAAAGGCAGGTGCAAAAAAAGTAATTATTTCTGCGCCAGCAAAAGATGATACTCCAACATTTGTAATGGGAGTGAACAATGAAACTTACAACGTTGACATGGACATTATTTCTAATGCATCATGCACAACAAATTGTTTGGCACCCTTGGCAAAAGTAATTAACGATGCGTTTGGAATTGATGAAGGATTAATGACCACCATACATGCTGTAACCGCTACACAAAAAACGGTTGATGGACCATCGGCAAAAGATTGGAGAGGCGGCAGAAGCGCTTATCAAAATGTTATACCATCTAGTACAGGAGCTGCAAAAGCAGTGGGATTAGTAATTCCAGAGCTTAAAGGGAAATTAACTGGCATGAGTTTCAGGGTACCTGTACCAAATGTTTCGGTAGTTGATTTAACATGTAAGTTAAAAACTCCAACTAGCTACGAAGCTATTAAAGATGCTATGAAAGCAGCTTCTACAAACGGAATGAAAGGCATACTCGGATACACAGAAGATCCAGTAGTTTCTAGTGATTTTATGGGTGATGCAAGAACTTGCATTTTCGATGCAGAAGCAGGAATTATGCTTAGCCCCACATTTGTGAAATTGGTGGCTTGGTACGATAATGAGTGGGGGTATTCAAATAAATTAGTGGATTTAATGCAATACATCTACGAGGTAGATAATAAAGAAATAATGCTTGAGGCATAGGCCATTAGCAACGAAGCTTAGTGTTTGTAGTAAAGTAAGGGGATTGAACAGGTGGTTCATCCCCTTTTCTTATTAAATTAATAAATATTACCTTGCCAAAAATTACTAACTATGTCTGTTATTATTAAAGGAACTGGGTCTTTTATCCCAGAAAACAAAATAAGTAATCAAGATTTTTTTCAGCATGAATTCTATTCGGAAGATGGGGAAATGCTGCCACATACCGAAACCATAATCAAAAAATTTAAAGATATAACTGGCATCGATTCTCGTAGATATTCAGACGATACCATGTTAAATTCTGAAATGGCTAGCATTGCAGCAAAACGTGCAGTAGCCAGTGCAAATATAAACGTAGAAGAAATTGACGCTATTATTTTCGCACACAACTTTGGAAACATCCCAAAAAATACGGCACAAATAGATATGCTACCTTGTTTAGCCACTCGTGTAAAACACGATTTAGGAATTCAAAATCCGAATTGTGCTGCATTCGATTTAATTTTTGGTTGCCCAGGATGGGTGCAAGGAGTAATTCTAGCTCGCCAATACATATTATGTGGTGATGCCAAAAATGTATTGGTTATTGGTGCCGAAGCGCTCTCTAGAGTTGTAGATCCGTTTGATAGAGATTCTATGATTTATTCTGACGGTGCAGGTGCTGCTATCATCTCTCATTCAGAAAATAACAGTTCGGGTATACTAAGTGTAGCTAGCCAAACTTTTGCCAACGAGGAAGCTTATTTCTTGTTCTACGGCAAATCATACAAAGAAGGATATGCAGAAGGGACTAAATACATTAAAATGCACGGGCGTAAAATTTATGAATTCGCACTAACAAATGTACCCTTGGCCATGAAGAGTTGTTTAGACAAAGCGAATATTGATATAAAGGATTTGAAAAAAGTATTCATCCATCAAGCAAACGAAAAAATGGACGAAGCAATTATTCATCGTTTTTATAAATTATACAACATTAAAGAAGTACCCGAAAACATAATGCCTATGAGTATCCACGAACTAGGCAATAGCTCGGTAGCTACCGTTCCAACATTATTTGATTTAGTATTGAACGAAAAAATTGAAGGTCATAAAATCGAAAAAGGAGATGTAGTGTTACTAGCTTCGGTTGGTGCAGGGATGAGCATTAATGCTGTTACGTATAGAGTATAGCTAAGAGCAGGGAGTAGGGAGTAGGGAGTAAAAAAGTCGTTGTATTGCTACAACGACTCCACCTAATCAACTAAAACCACTTGTTTTAGAAATTATCTTTGCACTATTGTTGTTCTTAATGATTCTAATACCGCTCCTAATTCAGAAATAATTGCTGGATCTGTAACTCCATTTTGAGCTGCACCAGCCACCACGTCTGCCACGAATTTATTGTAAGCAGCATTATCAGCTTTTAATCCCATCCTATTATTTTGTGCAGGATCGTGTGCTGCTACCATACTAGCAATGCCATTATAAGTAAAATTTTTAGCGCCTGTTGCAACACAGAAAAAGTCGGTTAAGTTTTTACTCAATGCAGTAAAACCTGTTACATTTCCAGAACCTACTTCTGCTAATAAAACTTGGAAATAAGGTTGAAGCTCATTATCTCCAGCAATTACAAATATTGTACTGTCAACAACAGATCTTAAGCCTAACCTTCCTTGCTCAATCATTTGTCCTGAATTTGCAGGGTCTGCTACCATTGTTGTACCACCAAGTTTTTCATACAAAGTTGGAGTGGTAGGTGTAGGAGTTGTTTCTTTTTCGTCTGCGCAAGCACTAATAAAAATTGAGCTTACCAACAATACTCCAAATAGAATGATGTTTGTTTTTTTCATAATCGTTTTTATTTAATTGTTAATTCATTATTTTTTGTACAGCGCTAGCAAATTGATAGGAGAAAGAGGATTTATCTATAACCGGACAGCCATTTTTTAATTGTTTAGCATCCACTATAAATCGCTCGGCTTTATATGTGTTTTCTTTCATCAAATTGTAATACACCAAATCCGAATGAATTAATACTGGATCATAAGAATATACAAGGATGTTATCATCAACATTAAAATAAGCAGCATCAACTCCTTCCATCGATAAAACTGAATTTTTGATTTTTCGTATATCCATAGAATCTAGTTGTTCAGTAAAATCTATTCGAGCTAATTGACGGTTTCTCTTATCATCGTTTTTGCTTTTGGTAACCATTGCTACATGTATAACCAATGTTCCAACTAATAATGCAGCACTTATTCCTATAAAATACAGGCCTCGTTTTAAAATTTTTCGTTTCATAATCGTTTAAATGTTTAGGTTTTTCAACAATTACGAGAAATAAGTAGGCTTGGATTTGTCTTTAGTAAAAAAATACCAATTGCTTAAACATTGCAAATACCTTGAAAATGAAGCTTATATTGAGTTGTGGCTTTGTTTTTCAAAGGTTTTAAAAAGATTTTTCACATAATGTGAATAATTATTTTTTCAATAGACTTGTTATTATGAGAATTTACTTCTTCTTTTATATAACAAAATAAGGGCTTTCAGAAGAGAAACAAAAAAACAAATATTAATTAACTAATTTTTTAATTTACAATTATGAACAAAGCAGAATTAATCGAAGCAATTGCTTCAGGATCTAAGCTAACAAAAGCAGATTCAGGTAGAGCATTAGATGCATTTTTAGAAGCTACTTCTAAAGCATTAAAGAAAGGCGACAAATTAACATTAGTTGGTTTCGGTACTTTTTCAGTAACTAAAAGACCAGCTCGTGTAGGTCGTAACCCAAAAACTGGTAAAGCAATTAAAATTGCAGCTAAGAAAGTTGCTAAATTTAAAGCAGGTGCTGCGTTAGCTAAAACAGTTAACAAGTAATCCGAATTTTATTCGATAAAAAAGTCCTCCGTTTTACGTGAGGACTTTTTTTATTCTAAAGGTTTTACAACCGACAATGCTTTTTGTAAAATTACCGAGTTTGGCATGGTAATAATATCACCATCATTATTTTTTAAATACACAAAAAAATAAGTTAAATCTGTTACTTCCCCTTCAAAAGGATTTTCTTTGTCTAATACTTTTATATAATCGCCAATTTTTATAGGGTGATAGAAAAACAACAATACGCCTGCTGTAATATTAGAAAGCAAAGACCATTGCGCAAAAAATGCAATGCCTAAAGCGGTAATAATGGTACTGGCAAATATGGCAATTTCATCTTGTTGTAAGCCCCAAATAGCTGCAAGCACTACTAATAGCGTAATGGTCGTAAAAAAATGGAAAGCTTTAATTACAAACTTTCTTCGAGCACGTTGAATTTGAAAATTTTTTTTGAGTGTATTGTTGATACTGTTTTTAGCTAAGAAAAAAAGCAATACATAACCTAATACGGCAGCAACTGTTTCTATTAATTGAATTTCTAATCGATCCATAAGTAAAAAATGTTGATAGAATAAATGTAAAACTACAATTAAAATTCAGTTTTATATTTATCTATCAACATTAATATTTAAAAATTATGCTAGTAGAAAAACGACTCTACTAAAGGCATCAGTAAATTGAACTTACAATTTCGTTAATTTCCACGATTTCCTCTCAGTTCCCATTGTAGTATTAAGTATATACTCCCCAGGTGCTAAATCGTGTATATTAAAGTTATTTATACCGTTTGATATGCTGAGCTTTTTAATAAGCTTAGCATTTAAATCAAAAAGATTCAACTCTACTGTTTGATTTTCTTCTAATAATAATTCAATTGTTAAATTATCTAATACCGGATTGGGATAAATTTTCAAACTATTATCTTTTAGTTTATCTAATTTAGTATCGTCGTTAGAAGCTACAATTTCAGGATCCTCTTGAATAATGATACTTCGCTTTATCCTATTACCAGCAG
>JAGVEE010000013.1 GCA_020058405.1 Sphingobacteriales bacterium | reverse complement strand
GGCAGTTTTTCATCAGCAAGAATTAGTAATCATAAACCCAAAACCACTATCATTGATGAACCTAGCATCAAGATAAAACCTAATCCAAGTACCGATTATATATTTGTTGAAATGAAACACTTTTCATCAGAAAAAATTAGTATCTATCTAATGGATGTAGCGGGTAGAGTATTAATAAATACAGAATTGCCAGAAAACCAATTCAGAAGCAATATAGAAAACCTGCAATTAGATTTAAACAGTTATTCAAAAGGAATCTATTTATTAAAAATAAATAATGGTGAGTTTAGCAAAGTGAATAAAATCATATTGAATTAGAATTATTCGAATCTTCGAAATATCAATATTTCGAAGATTCGAATTTCTTTGTGTACCATCGTGTGTACTTAGCGCCCTTTGTGACCTAAAAAACCTACTCAACCACAAACCTCGAAACTCCCTTATCCGTTTTTAGCAAATACATGCCTGCCTCTAAATCGCTAATGTTTACAGCAGTTCCGGCGCTTGTACCACTTAATACTAATTTGCCAATGCGATCGTAAATTTTATAATCGAAATTTTCTAAACCTTCTACAAATAATTCGGTACTTGCAGGGTTAGGGTAAATAGAAATAGTTGCATTTTCTTCTGATGTTATTCCTACGGCTACACCTGTAGTAAATGCAAAGGCTGGCGAATAGGCTCCTGCAATTCCATTAATTTCTGAAGCTACTCTCCAGAAATGTTTTTTATTGGGTTCTAAACTTTTTACAATGGAATTTGCATTAATACTGTCTTCTTCAATTTTAATAGATGCCAATGTAAAATTAGGATTGGTTGCTACTTGTAATTTGTAAGAACTTGCAGATGCTACGCCATTCCAGTTAAACATAACTTGATTAACCATTAATACTTGATTGTTTGTTGGCAGTATTAAGTTAGGGGGAAATGTTCCAGTAGTAAATGTTCTTATCTCTGTAGCTTTTTTATACCCTCCATTGTTAGTTTGCAAACGCCAGTAGTATTGCAACTCACCAGCTTTTAAACTTGGCACCACGACAAATAATTTGTTTGTTCTAATAAATGTATCAATGGTAGAGAAATTAGCATCACTCGAAATTTCTAATTCATAAATAACAGCGCCCGGTACGGCTTCCCATTTGAATTGGTAGGTTCCAGAAATGCCTGTTGCATTGTTTGCTGGCTGAATTATATTTGCTGCAATAGCTTTGGTGGTATCATCTGCAATACGCGTTACAAACATTTCTATTTTTTGCAATGGGTTATCGTTTATATCTCTCGTAGATGCCACAATATTATCTACCACATTCATTCCGCTTACAGCTTTTCCATAAGCAGTATAATTATTGTCGAGGTTAGTTGCTGCGGCTACGCATATAAAAAACTGTGAGTTGGCGCTGTTTGGGTTCGCATCTCGTGCTGCCGATAAAATACTACGTTGATGTGATATTGGATTGAACTCTGCAGGTATTTCTACTTGCCAAGGTTGCCCATAACCCCAAGTGCTACGCGGACCTTTTTTAGAATTAGGGTCGCCACCTTGTATTACAAAACCTGGAATTACTCGATGAAAAGCAGTACTGTCGAAAAACTTCGCCGCCGTTAAACTGTCCCAATTACGCACATGCTTAGGCGCAATAGTAGGATATAACTCCAACACAATATTTCCAATGGTATCGTTACCCTCACGAACCGCTAAAATATTGTAACGCGGTTTACCGTTGTAGTTGCCTATTTGGGACTGCACATTTAGTGCAGTTAAGAGAAAAAAGAAGGTAAAGAGTTTTTTCATAATATTCTAGTTATAGTATTTTGTACGATGTACTCTGTACATTGTAGCACCTACATTGTACAAAGTACATCGTACACTGTACAATCAAAAATTATTCTTCCACATCATACTCTCCACCGGTTTCACCGTTTTGCCGTTGTACTTCGCGTTGCCCTTGGTATTGTACATTATTTCGATATTTCCTTCTACCACAAAATAAATTAACTGACCAATAGGCATGCCTGCATAAATGCGTACAGGTTGTGTACTCGAAATTTCTAAGGTCCAAGTATTGCAAAAGCCTACATCGCCTTTACCTGCAGTAGCATGTATATCTATTCCTAAACGGCCCGTGCTCGATTTACCTTCTAAGAAAGGAACGTGTGCGTGGGTTTCTGTATATTCTAACGTAACGCCGAGGTATAAGGTGTTTGGTTGCAATACAAACCCATCGGCAGGTATTTCAAAATGCTCAATGGTATTGTGTTTCTTCGCATCCAATACTCGGTCTTTATACACCGCAAGGTATTTGCCCAAATGCACATCGTATGAATTGGTACCTAAGTTTTTTCTATCAAATGGTTCAATTACGATTGTTCCCTTTTCTATTTCCTCTAAAATACGTTGGTCTGATAAAATCATCGTTCTATTAATTACTTTTGTCTAAAGTAAAAAAAAAATACCTATGCCGATAATTTGGTCGAAAAAACTTGGGAATAATGGCGAATTAGCCGTTTGGCATATTTCCGAAGTGGCCGACGAATTGTACAACAAGCTTCAACTAAACAATGCCGAAAAGGCATTTTACGACTCCCTGCAATCGAGCAAACGCAATATGCATTGGTTGGGCAGCCGCGTATTACTTCGTACTTTACTAAACACAACTGAATATATCGATTGCCAACTCGATGAAAATAATAAACCATACCTGGTAAATTTCCCTTATGAAATTTCTATTTCTCATTCCAACGATTATGCTGCGGTAATTATTTGCAAAGAAAAAGCAGTGGGGGTTGATGTAGAAAAAATGTCGGATAAAATTGAGCGCATCGCAAAACGATTTTTATCGGTGCAAGAACTTTCTTTCATCAACATAGAAAATAGAATAAAACATTTATATGTTTGTTGGGGGATAAAAGAGACCTTATTTAAATTGTATGGAAAAGGGAATTTGCCTTTTATTGATGGAATTGTAATTGATAAATTTGAAATTAAAGAATCGGGAACGGCTACTGCCCATATTAATTTAGAAAACTTTAAAGCCTCGTATACCATTGAATACACTAGCCTTGGCGAGTACATGCTTACTTGGTGCGTAAGCTAATTATTTCATTACTACTACCCCTAATTTTTTCTCGAGGTGCGATACTTGTATTTTTGTTTGTTGATACAATTGCAATAATTCTGTTTGCATTTGTTCATCACTTACTTCTTTAAACTGGTTCTGAATTTCTTTTAATACCGACATCATTTTTTTCAACATTAAATGTGCCATGGCATTATCTACTACTTTTTTTAAAATATTTTCTTCTTTCGGAATGTGTATATCATGCTCTTTCCATTTCTCACTTAATACATATTGTGTACTTAGCAATTCTGCTGCTGCACCGCTAATACTTGCTTCGGGATGTTGTGTAAAAAACTTTTCGTCGGGAATAAAATTAGAGTCTAATGCTTTTTTAAACAAATCTAACATACTTGCATAAGGTTCGTTGTAAAAAATAATACTGGCATTACCTATCTCCGAAAGTATATGCTGGGCAATGCTTGTATCAATTTCATGCTCAGGGTCTACATAATCTTTATTGGCATATTGCATTAAAATTCTGATGATCTCTCGCTCTTGGTTTGCATTGTTATGTTCTGCACGAGGTTGCTCGTGTACTAATTCTTCTTCGGGTGTATGTATACTTAAATCCTCTTGCTGATTCTCTTTTTTTATTTTTTTGATCTTAATTTTATTAAGTTCTGATAAGAGAATTCGCTCTTCCATTTCTAACAAAGTGCTGCACTCTTTTACAAAGAGCGATGCTTTTATTTGATCGGGAATTTTTGAAATACTTTCTAAAATATCTTTTATTAACTCTGCTTTTTTAATCGGATCGTTTTTAATGTCTTTCAACAATAAATCTGTTTTAAAAACGATGAAATCTTTTTTAGCAAACTCTACATACTCTGTAAACTTAGTGCTGCCTACCTCTCGCACATACGAATCGGGATCATGACCATCTGGGAATAGGACCACTTTTACATTGAGCCCTTCCTCCAAAATCATATCGATGCCACGCAAAGATGCTTTTATACCGGCAGGGTCGCCATCATAAAGTATGGTAATGTTTTTACTGAAACGCGATATGAGTTTTATTTGCTCAGTTGTAAGTGAAGTACCCGAAGATGCTACTACGTTTTCTATACCCGATTGATGCAGGCTTACCACATCTGTATATCCTTCAACTAAAAAACAATTATCTAAATCGCGAATTGCTTTTTTTGCAAAATACAATCCGTATAAAATATTGCTCTTATGGTAGATTTCACTTTCGGGTGAGTTTACATACTTCGGACTGTTCGGTTCTGTTTTTAGTATTCTTCCTCCAAACGCAATTACTCGACCCGATACACTGTGTATAGGAAACATTACGCGGTTGCGGAAACGATCGTACACACTGTTTTTATTTTCGTTGAAAATACTCAAGCCTGTTTCTAACAGATATGTTTTTTGGTAACCTTCTTTTTCTGCTCTATCTGTTAATGAACTCCACTCATCTAATGTATAGCCAAGTTCAAATTTTTTAATGATGTCTTCTCTAAAGCCACGCTCTTTGAAATAGCTTAAGCCAATGGCTTTGCCCATTTCATGCTCCCACAAATTTTCTACAAAAACTTTTTTAGCCCAATCAGAAACAAGCATTAAACTCTCTCGTTTATGCGCAGCTTCTTTATCTTCATCGGTAGAAATTTCATCTTCTACAATTTCAACGTTGTATTTTTTTGCTAGGTAACGCAAAGCTTCTGGGTACGAAAGTTTTTCGTGCTCCATAATAAAGTTTACGGAGTTACCTGCTTTGCCACAACCAAAACATTTATAAATTCCTTTGGCAGAGGATACGTTAAAAGATGGTGTTTTTTCATTATGGAAAGGGCACAAACCTAAAAGGCTGGACCCTCTTCTTTTTAAATTCACAAAGTCGCCCACTACCTCCTCAATTTGAGCGGCATCCATTATGCGGTCTATGCTTTCTTTGTGAATCATTTAGCAATACTGT
>JAGVEE010000385.1 GCA_020058405.1 Sphingobacteriales bacterium | reverse complement strand
ATATACTAAATAGGTTACTAGTTATAAACTTAAGAATGGATTTGTACTTCTCTATTATTTAGATACAAAAAAGTAATTAATTGCATTATTAGTAAACCTGAAGATAGTACTATCTAAATAAAAAAAGCTATAGAGTTTCAAAAATATATAGTAGATTTATAATAAAGGATTACAAGGGATACCATCTAAAGGTAAATGGCGAAAAAAAATCTGCATCTGCACATAAGGTATTTAGACAAATATTTTGTACAAATTGCAGCCATAATTCGAAATTGTGATTAAAAATGAATGTTTTTTTTTGCTAATAGTTTGAGCCTAATATTTTAAACATATGAGAGTAATTCATAAGAATAAACTTTTAGAAATTATCATAAATAATGGATACACAATTAAAGATGTGATATTTACTGAGCATGATGATCATTGTGAAATCAACTTTCTTAATACTCCTTTTGAATTTCACTTTGAATATTCAAATAAGGATATTAACTCATATATCATAGGTCAAACACTTTATAATAATTCATTTTCAATGAGTTGGGTTTCAAATGAGATGCCTATTGAAAACATTTTTCGCATATTTAATCTTTGGGTAGAAAAAACAGTAAAAGTATACTTTGAAGACCAAGATGAAATCGATTTGTGGGAGACGATGAAAAAGTCAGATCAATTTATAGACCCTAAATTTATAGATTTTGATGATAAGTCTGTTTTTGAACAGTTTGAAAAAGAACAAATAACACTGGCAATTGATTCATTTAAGAGTTTAATTCCAGAAAGATTTAGTTTTTCTGATGGAGAAATTCAAATTATTAATAAAAAACTAGATTATTTAATTACTAAAATAGATACTATGAATAAGTTTGATTGGAAAAGTTTACTCGTATCAATTATTGGAGGGATTGCCATTAATATGAGTGTTGATAAAGATTCGGGATTAGCATTTTGGGAATTATTTAAACAAATGTTCACCAGGATACCTCATCTAATTAAATAAATCATTTGAAATATTACATTTTTTTCACATCATAACATAATATATGGAGACATTAATTTCATTCATTAAGTCATTAATTGAGGAGTCCAAATCAAGATTAAAGAACCCTTTTTTAGTTTCATACATCTTGGTTCTCCTATTTTTACATTGGCGTGAAGTAATACTTTTCTTTGATACTTCAATAGATTCAAAAAGTCGGATTCAACAAATACAATCTGTAAATACAGAGCACGTATCTTTCTTTGGCGAAAGATATATTTATGCGTTATTGTTAGTGTTATTCATTAAGGCTCTTTCTACTTATATGCCTTTGCTAATTGATATAATGAATTACAAGGGTGTTGAGAAACGGTATAGCGTCAGAGAGGAAATAGATGAGATAAAGCATAAATATCTGATGAAGGTTGCAGGAGCCCAATTTGCTTTAACTGAGAAGCGTAACGGTTCGAAAGAATTAGAATTTTTATCAAGTCAATTAAATGAAGCTAAAGATAGAATTGTTGTTTTGCAAAATGAAATAATATTGAAAAATAAGAATCTAGAAGATGCAAATCAAAAATTAAACGAAGCCCTAATCAGTAATACTAAAGATGTATATAATGAGAAAGTTTTATCAGAAAAAGCAACAGAAATATTAGTTGCTTTAAATAAAGATAATTCTTTGCCAACTTTTAGAAATATTATAAAAGATATTCTAGAGCCAAGATTATCAAATAAAGACAAAGTACTCCTTCCCGAATTCGGTAAACTATTGTCTTTAGGTTTAATTGAATATCGCAGAGATATCGGACAAATAGTTGCAATTCCTACTAATGAATTGCACTATTATTTTAAAGTAACGGATTTGGGTGTTACAGCTTATCATATATCCTTAACTAGCTTTGAATTTCTTTAATATAGATATTTCAATTACATACCAATCTTCTTTGAATCTATCTTTGTTTCTAAAAGCACAAAACTGTTTCCAATCCATTTTGATTCAATCTTGATCAATTAATAAACTAGAGCTTGAGGTTGTGATTTGCTTTCAAATTTATTCTTTAGGATATTAACTACAACGAATTTCTTATAGTCTTTAAGCCCATTTATCAGAATAAAAAAAACGATAAAGAAAATAATCGGAACATAAGGTATGCAAATTATAACTAAGGTTAATTAGCTTGCATCATTATTAAAATTATTCATTTAAAAATACACAAAAAAGGGCCCTTACTTACGCAAGGGCCCTTCTAATATCTAATATCTAAATTCTAATATCTAATATACTATTTCTTCAAAAGTTTCAAAGTAGTAGGATACTCATCCACCATTACTTTTACTAAATATAAACCGCTATTAAATTCGTTTAAGTTAATTGGTAAATGTATTGCACCGTTTAAGCTTCCGTAGTTTTTATAAGCTACACGTTGGCCGTTAGTGTTGTAAATTTCAACAGTAACATTTGCATCGTTGTTTAAATCTAATACAATATTAGAAAAATCTGTACCTGGGTTTGGTGCCAAATGTATAGCATCTGGACCGTTTAATTTTTCCATACCTAGGAAATTTCCACCTAATTCAGTTCCTATTTGGTAACCGTTGTTTACAGCAGTAGTGATATTGCTTAAGCTGGCATTCTCAATAGTGCCATCAGGTTTAAACATAATACCTATGATGTTCATTTTTCTATCTAACCAAGTAGTAGGTAATGTATAGGTGAATGTATAGGTAACACTGTCGCCAGCATTTGTTGCACTCGCAAATGCATTAGGGTGACCAGTAAAACTTGGTGTAATAATACGAGCCACGTGATCATAACGCATACGAGATGCTGGAACTGGGTTAGGTAATGCTTCGTATCCGCCCATTGCTCCGTTTAAGCCACCTGCATAAGCGTTTGATTGGCTCCAACCAGAACCTGTACCTCGTACGCTGTCTTGAGTTAAAACGCAAGCAATTTTATAATCGCCGCTAATTGAAGTGTTAAGTTTGGTAGTTACCGAAACTTTTAACGTACGTGTTGTAGGATTCCATGTTGCACCATTTTTTAAAACGGCAGCTGGTAATTTTACAATTTGATCAATAAAATCGTTTTCTAAACCTGAAGGATCAATAGCTGCATTACGATCTACTACAGCACTTGGGTAACCTGCAATTAATCCTCCAATGCCTGCATCGTAATCAGTTACTACCATTGGGTCTGCATTATGTACAGCAATAGCTGCAAAATAACCCTCATAATTGTAATTCATGTAATCCATAAACACAGCACCTCTTGGGCACCATTGGCACCAAGTTCCTGTTCCTTCTTCGGCTACCACAATTTTTCCTGGAGCCGGATTAATAGTAGTTACAATAATTGTTTTTGAATCGTCGCTTGGTAAATCATCGTTTGCTAAGCCATTGATGTTTGATAATGCAATGGTAATAGTATCGTTGTTTAATGGCAATACAATTCCTTCAGTTAATTCAATATTGAATTGTGCTAAGGATGCAATGTTTAAGCCTGTATATGATTTGCTTATTGATGTTCCTTTATGCGTTAACAATAAATCGAATGAAGTGATAGGGTTCACACCTAAATTACGCATAGATGTTTTTGGTTTACGTGCAGCACCCACTAATCCGTTCTGAATATCAATATTACCTAAGGATGCATTTAATGCTGGCAACGTATATGGTGTTAATGAATACGAAACATCATCTACCCAGAAACTAGCATTTGCATTTGCTGGATAATAATCAATAGAAGCTATTTTATTAGTTCCATTTACGAATGAACCTACTAATGCAGAGTCAACATACACCGACCAAGTATTGGTGCTTAAGTTAGCAACCACTTTTAATTCAAACCATGCCGCTTGTGGGTATGATGCTGTGATATATGTTTTACTTTGGTTGTTAATTTGTAAAGAACCGTTTGCGTTCATATAACAATCCATTGCCCAAGTAGTACCTGCTGTATTTTCTGCTTGAAAATTGAAATAAGCAGTTTTACCTGTTGGTACTTTAAACCAAGATTTGAATGTGAATATGCCTGAAGTATAAGGACCTCCAAATGGTAACACCACATCTTGTGGTCCACCAGTTGTAGCTGTTGAGCTAAAATAGATTGATTTAGTGCCGCCATGTGCATCTGTAGTTACTACATTTACATCTTCGGTGCCTCCGTCAGCAGAACTCCAAGTTGTCCATTGTGGAGATTGTGGGCCAAGGGTGCTTCCGGCGTTATAGCTTTCAAAATCGTCGGTAAATGATTGTGCATTTACGGTTATAGTTCCTACAGCTAATAAAATAAGGAGTAAAAATCTTTTTTTCATAATTAGTTTAATTGGTTAACAATAAGTAAATATTGTCATTTTTTAATAAATATCCCAATTATAATCATCAATATTACAGAATATGATAATCGTCATATTTTTCTAGGCCCCCTATGCCTAGTATTGTCTTAGAAATCAAATAACCACTTATCATGAAAACAATAAACATTAAGAAGATTTTAGTACCCATCGATTTCTCGGAGTTATCGACTTATGCAGTTGAGTATGCAATGCAAATAGCGCATTTACACACCTCAAAAATTATACTAGTTCATGCAATAGAAGACATGTTAAATTTTAGTGTACCTGGGGATTTTGTATTGAATACAGAAGAATTTATAGAGAAAGAAAAGGCAATTCATCAAGTAAAGTCTGAAAGAATAAAACAGTATGCAGAGGCTATGCGTGTAAAATACAGTTATGAGTTTGAGTATCGTGTTATTTTTGGTAAAAGCCACAGAGCCATTACTGAGTTAGTGGAAGAGGAGAAAATAGATTTACTTGTAATGAGCACCCATGGCGTGAGTGGTTTTAGAGAGTTCGTAATTGGAAGTAATGCGGTGAGAATTATTTCTGAATGTCCTTGCCCTGTATTGTCTGTTCAAAAACAAATGCCTAAGTATACCATCAAAAGAATTTTATTGCCATTTAAAGACGATCCATTCTCTCGTCAAAAAGTTAACATCGCAATTCAGTTTGCAAAATGGTTCGATGCAGAAATTTATACCTTAGGTATTGAAACAGAAGGAGAGGAAAGTCACTATATAAAAATACAACGAGAAGGAAACCAGATTAAGCAATACTTAGATGAGTTTGGTGTAAAAAATAATTTGAAAATTGTGGAGAGCAATAACGTGTCGAAAGCAATTTTAGATTATGGAAAAGAAATAGATGCTTGCATGTTATTGGTAATGGCCGATATGGAACGTGAAGATTTTGTGGAATACATTATGGGGCCAGTTGCACAACAATTAGTGAACCATTCTAAAATACCTGTACTGAGTATACAACCTACCAGACACCCGGACACAATAGATTTACATCCGTACGGTTGGTAAATTTTTTACTAAAAAAAACAATTATTTTTTTTAGTAATTCGTGTTAAAGGAATATTAAATTATTGAAAAAAGAATGAATAAAATATTCATTCTTTTTTTTCGTTTTTTAAAAATTTCTATACATACTTTTGGCTTTTTAAAATCAAAAGCATGAGAAAATATTTTAGAAAACTGTTTTTAATAACAACATTATTTTCGAGTTTAAATTCAGTAGCTCAAAACACATCAACATATAACGATCCTGTTCCAACTATCGACCCTTCCGTTTTATCACAATATACTATTAACCCTAGTTATGCTGTTGGATTTACGAAAGGTATCTACAATTGCAATTCCGCAGGTGATGCTGAATACATCATCCCGCTTACTATTCCAGATGGCATAAACGGCATCAAACCAACTATTGCAATAAATTACAATTCAAATATGGGAGTTGGATTATTAGGTATTAACTGGGATATAAGTGGTATATCACAAATAAGCAGAACATCCAGAGAATTGATATACGATGATTCAACTTCAGGAGTAAATTTAAAAGAAGGTACAATTGGAGATAGATTTCGTTTAGATGGACAAAGACTTATTTTAGCGACTGGCACGTATGGGCTTGCGGGAAGTACTTACAGGATAGAAAACGATAATCAAACAAAAATTACTTATATAGTAAGAGCAACACAGTCGCTTGCGAATGCATATTTTTTAGTTGAAAGGACTGATGGTAAAATTTATGAATACGGCAGTAATGCCCAATCAAAATTAATGATTGGAAGTAAAAATTATTCTTGGTACATCAATCGAATTTATGATCGGAATTTAAATGCTATAGAGTTCTTTTATACCTTCGATAGCAAGACGAATGAATTGTTAATTAATTCGATAAAATACACTGGTACCTTGGATCAATCAATGGATCCAGTTAATGATAATGGTACCAAGTCGGCTGTTGTAAGCGGCAGTTACTCTGTTAATTTTGTTTATGTAAATTATTCAGATATTTATAGTCAAACATATAAACTTGGCAGTGTTTTTAATCAGACGAAATTCATTAAACAAATAAATATTAAAGCTGGTGCAACTACAGTTAAAAGTTATGTGCTGGATTATGCTGTTAATTTAACAGATGCGACTAAACACGTAAGGTTAGTAAAAGTTCAAGAAACAGATGGAGGGAGCTCTTTATTGCATCCTATTAATATAAATTGGGATGCCAAGCCAAGCTCAATAACAGAGTTGGTTGCAGACAGTATTCGCAAAGATTTCTTCATTATGGTTACCGATGTAAATGCCGATGGTATTACAGATGTAATTAGTGCAAATTCTGCTATACCTCAATCTAGTACTAGTGCAAAACAAGAAATTAATATACATTTTGGTAAACCCGACAATTCAAGTTTAGACGCGCCTAAAATCAAATCTACTTTAGGGGCATCCTATGATTCATATTCTTCAGTTCCACACGAAGGACTTTCGCACCAAATCGTAGATTTTGATAACGATGGGCTTTCTGATATTTTACTCGAACATAAAACCAATGTTGCGCAAGGGGCAAGAGCCTTTTCTGTACATACTTCTACTGGCAGTCAATTAAGAACTGATGCATCAAATTTGTTTGAAGTTAAGTGGTTACACTATTACGTAGGAACGGGCAGAATGAAAGATAAATATTACGGTTCGAATTCGATTATGGGAGATGACATTTTCGTTTTTGATAGAGCTGTAAATACTCAGCGAGGCTATGGACACAATTGGAAAGTTTATATAAATGGAGGTCGAGATACTGCAAGCAACTTTACAACTCAAAGTTTATACAATATAAAATCATGTAATATAGTTGATTTAAATAATGATGGCGTATCAGAATTTGTAGTAATTAATAGTTTAGGAACAGGTGTAGATCAGGTTTCTATTTTTAATTTAGAAAAAGATATTCCAAAGTATAAATTGGTATTAAAAAAACAATTTTTCATCAATTCGTTTTATGATCGAAGTTTTTTTGCTGATTTTAATGGCGATGGTTTAACGGATTTATTAACTAATTTATCAACTGGTAGTACTTGGAATTATTATGAGAATAATGGAACCTTTAAATTAGGCAGCTTAACCACACCAATATTTGCTGGAATGCAAACCTTATCGTTAACCTTTAATGTAAACACCCCAGCAAACAGTAAAATATTCATACAAGATTTTAATGGTGATGGTGCGAAAGATTTGGGGGTATTAAACAATAACCCAACTTCAGCCCATTTTTATGTTGGAAGCGTGAAAGATATTTTCTCTTCAAGTATAGGTCAAAAATCTGTTCCTTTAATTGTTAACCAACAAGTATCTACAGGCTCAGAATTAGAATTGAATTTCTGTGCGGCTGGCGATTTTAACGGCGATAAACAATCTGACATACTAGTATTTATAAAAAGCACTCAAAAATTCAAATTTGTGTACATGCATCCAAATAGACTGAGTTCTGAACTGGTTAAATCAATCGTAGATAGCGAACGTAAACGAATTAATTTTATGTATTCGAGTTTTCAGAAGGAAACCTATTTAAATTTTGTTAATAATTCAAGCAATTCACTCCGAAGGACATCTCCCTCAAAATATTTTCTGACTAAGATATTAGTCGACGATAAGAGTACTGTTATCGATAAAATGGAATTTGACTTTCAGATACCAGCTTGGAACAGATATGGCAAAGGATTTTTAGGTTTTGTAAATGTTATAAGATTAGAAAACAACATCATCGCCAACCAGTCGAAACAGTTTATTAATAGCGCTTCATTATTGGCGCCTGGCACTATAAAATATTACACTACTAAAAATAATAATCTCGAGCAAGATGTACTGTTAACAGAAATTGCACACACGGCTCAAATTGCAAATCCTTTTCGAAAATTGAACATGGTAAATATTACCATCAAAGAAACAAAAGACTTTGTAAAGAACATAAGCATTAGAGAGTTATCAACATATACTTATTTTGGAACAGATTCAACTCGTACAGAATTGTATTATCAACTAGCAAATTTTAGCAGTGCGAGTTTTTATAAAAAATCAGAATTTATTTATAATTATATAAGTATTCCAAGTATTTACTTGAAGCAATTGAGTGTTTTGGAAGAGAGAAATAGCATCAAAACAAACCCATCTGAAATTGAGAAATGCTCATTGATTTACAATTCAAAAGGCTTAATTATTCAAAAGTTAAATTATATAAACAATCAATTAATTACTACCAATACTATTAGTTACGATGTAAAAGGAAGAGTGTTAAGTATACGTGAAACAAATGCTTCTACTAATGTTGCTAGAATCGAAACAATCAATAGTTATGATATATCAGGTCGTTATCCAAGAAAAGTAACCAATGCAATTGGATTAATTACTACTAATGACGAGTACGATGTATGGGGAAATGTAAAAAAGTTTATCGACAATAATGGATTAATTACGAATAACTATTATAATAGTTTCGGTAGCATTATTAAAACTGAATTACCTTTACCTAATCAGGAAATAAATTACAACTATGCTTGGCAAAGCAGCTATACGGATGGGAAATTGTATTCCGTAGAAATGACGCAAACTAGCAAGCCAAACAGTATTTCTTATTTCGATATTTTAGGAAGAAAAACATTTGAAGGTACACATAACGACAAGAATGAGTATGTGTTTGTAAAAACTAATTATAACAATATTCTAAAAAATATCAGTAGTGTTTCCGAGCCTTATTTAGAAAGTCAATCAGCTAGTTTATTTACAAACTACGAATATTTTTTAAGTGGATTAAGTTTTGGCAAACTGCGTATCATTAACTCTCCAAGAGCTAATATAGAGTATACGTATAGTGGAAACAATGTAACTCAAAAGGAGACAAGTACTAGTCCGCAAAAAACGACCATTAAATCGTATAATGTTGATGGTACGCTTGCAAGTGTAAAAAACAGTTTAGGAGAAGAGTTAGTGTATAGCTATTTTTTAAATTCTAAAGTCAAAAATGTTTCAAGTGCTGGTGTAATTACCAATACCTACCAATACGATACAAGAGGATTTTTGCAATCTGAAATAAGCGCAAATCATGGTACAATTCAATACAGTTATAATAATTTTGCTGAACTAATTTCGAAAACGGATGCTAAGGGTAATGTATTTATATTTGTGTATGATTTAATGGGGAGGTTGATTAATAAAAACAATTCAACTCAAGGAACAACTACATACGTGTATGATAATGGCTTAAATGCAAAAGGAAAATTAGTGAGCATTAGTAATAATTTAAACGGACAGGTGAGTAGGTTTGGGTATGATGATTACGGGCGAATAATTATAAATGAATATACGTTTGATAATAACATCTACTCGAGGCACTTTGAATATTCTGAAGATGGAAATTTGCAAACCATAAGTTATCCGAATAATTTTAAATTATTGTATGGATATAATGGAAATGGCTATCTTCAATCTATACATGACTATAATTCTGGTGACAAAATATGGTATAAAACTGCGATGAATACTAGATTTCAAATTACGGATGCACATTTTGGAAATAATATCCCCGACAATAGGGAATACGATAACTTAGGAACCTTAACGCGAATTAACATGGGTTCGGCTTTGGATATTAGTTATAATTTCAATTTGAGTACAGGAAATTTAATGGCTAGAACAGATAATATTAAAAATTTTAATGAAACATTTACCTATGACAATTTAGATCGTTTAATAAGAGTAGATAATAACTATGGCATGCCAATGCAAAGTGTAGTTTACAATAGCCAAGGAAATATTACAGAGAAAACGGATATTGGAAATTATGTTTACCATACCACAAAAATAAATGCGGTGGAGAGAATAAATAATTTTGGTACTGCAATACCAATTATGCAACAAGATGTAAGTTACAACGAGCTAAACAAGCCTATTAACATTTCGGAGAATAACAAAACAATAGACATACTTTATGGATTAAATGACAACCGCATATTTACCACTTATACCAGTAATGGAAATAGTACCACAAAACTTAGTTTAGGAGATTACGAAGTAATCGAACAAAATGGGAAAATAGTTGAGAAGTGTTATGTTTATTCGCCAACTGGTTTAATAGCCATTAACACCAAATTGCTTAGTAAAAACACAAGTTCTACGGTGTTTGTGCATAAAGATCATTTAGGTAGTTTAATGGCCTTTAGCACTAGCGATCAAACCATTGTTGATAAAAGGAAATACGATGCCTGGGGACGATCACAAAATCCAGATGACGGAACGTATGAAGATATTTCTATATTTGATAATACGGATAGGGGATATACAGGACATGAGCATTATCAAGATTTTGGAATAATTAACATGAATGGTCGTATTTACGACCCGGCGATAGGCAGGTTTTTCAGTCCGGATCCATTCATCCAAGATCCAGAGAATTTGCAGTCCTTTAATCAGTACAGTTATGTGTATAATAATCCATTGAAGTATACGGATCCGAGTGGGTATTTGAGTGCAGCATATTCAAATTACAATGATTATTATAACGACGATTTATATTTTATAGATCCGAATACAGGAGAGAGGGTAAATAGGAATTTTACGAATGATGAAATGGTCGATCAATCTATGACGGCGTATTACAATCGTAAAGAAAATGATGCTTTACTTACTTATGCTGTATACAAAACAGGAGGTTTTGTTTCAGGTGAAGAGCCAGTCATTCGAGCATATAGCACTGCATGGCTTAAGGCTCAAAACAAAGGAATTGGAACTGAAATTTTAGATGGTTTTCAAACTGGATTAGATATTGTTGGATTAATTCCCGGTGTGGGTGAATTAGCAGATGGTTTAAATGCTTTAATTTATACTGGGCGAGGTGATTATGTGAATGCTGGTTTAAGTGCAGCTGCGATGATGCCGTTGGCAGGTATGGCAGCTACTGTTGGGAAACTTGGTAATAAAGCGTTAAAATTATCTGATACAAAAGTTGCACTAAAAAAAGTTCATGAAATCTTAGGTGGTTCATTAGCTAAAGGTGATTATGGTAAGTTTGGAAGTCCTCAACGAGGCACTCCATTAAAGGGATATAGATTAGATCCCGCACATCCTGGAAGGCCAGTAGGCCATCCAGAAAGTGTTCCTCACATTAATTACTGGGACTACACTAATGGTAAAAGAGGGAGTGGTGGTATTTCTGGAGCTATTCCAATTGTTAAACCTTAAATGAAAAACTTATGGAAAATTTAAAATTTGAAAATTATATAAAAGAGAAAGGAGTTCCCTTTCCCAAAATTGAATCTTTAGATTTAGTAGAACAAAAGGATATTCTTCATTCATTAAGTGATTTAATCAAATTTTCATTTAACTATGATAAGTTATTTGATGAAATATCGAACAAATTATTTAACATGGATTTCGATGAAGAATTTACTTATGATATTCACTCAATTTTTAAACAGTTTAATCTTT
>JAGVEE010000256.1 GCA_020058405.1 Sphingobacteriales bacterium | reverse complement strand
TGGTATAACTTAATTTCCCATTTACCTCTTTAAATATATATATCTTCAGTTTGTTAGAACTGAAACCTATAAAAGTGGTGTCGGACGTTTTTACAAACCTGAATATTTCGGTTTGTTTTTCTTTAAAATGTATTAATTCAACTTTATTTTTTTTATAATCGATTTTTAAAATATGATTACCATTAAATGTAGTAAAAAAGTAATCTTTAATTTTTATAGCATTACTAGTGGTATGTCTTGAATAATCGTTTAAAAATTTTTCGCTTATTACATTAACAATTTTTTTTGTTTTTATATTAACCACCAATATTCTCATTCTTTCTTCAAAAATCAATACAAAATCACCATCGTATCCAATTATTTGATGAGTATTTTCTGACTTTATAATGTTGTTGAAATTATTTCTTACTCTATTGTATATGCTAATACCTCTGTCATGCGCAATCCATAATTCTTTATTTGGGAGTTCAGCAAATTCAAAAAAAGTGATGCCATAAATACTCGACGTATCATTCAGATTTTTTTTATAATGATGCATCTCATATCCATCAAATCTGTTAACTCCATCGGCAGTACCTATCCATAAAAATCCTTTGTAATCTTGGTGTATGTCCCATACCGAATTCTGAGCCAATCCGTTTTCAACATTATAGGTAAAATACCTTCGCTGTAATTGCGAGTGGGATTGCAAGGTAAACCCTACAATAAAAAGTATCAATAGTGCAATTACTTTCTTATTCATAACCAATGTACATTGTACGTTGTACGTTGTACATTGTACAACATACAGAGTACACTTTGCAACTATTTCATGTAACGGAAATCTTGCCCTGCTTTAATATTCAGCAACGATTCATAAATCAACTTAATCACATTCTCCACATCGTCTTTATGTATCATCTCTACGGTTGTATGCATGTATCGTAATGGTAATGATATCAGGGCCGATACTACTCCATCATTCGAATACGCAAAAGCATCGGTATCGGTTCCGGTAGAACGAGAAGATGCTTGTCGTTGGAACGGAATTTTATTTTTCTCTGCCGTATTAATTATTAATTTATTCAAATTCATTTGCACAGCAGGTGCGTAAGATACTACTGGTCCGCGGCCACATGCTAAATCGCCTTGCGTAATTTTACTAATCATAGGCGTAGTAGTATCATGTGTTACATCGGTAACAATGGCAACGTTTGGTTTAATTTTATTCGCAATCATTTCTGCACCACGTAAGCCAATTTCTTCTTGTACAGAATTTACCACATATAAACCAAATGGCAATTTCTTTTTATTCTCTTTTAACAAACGTGCTACTTCTGCAATCATAAATCCACCCGCACGGTTATCCAACGCTCTGCCTACATAGTATCGATCATTTAGTTGCATAAACTCATCTTCAAAAGTTACCACGCAACCAACGTGTATACCTTTTTTCTCCACTTCCTCTTTAGAAGTGCATCCTGTATCAATAAATATATTTTTGAGAGAGGGAGTTTCTTCTTTCTCTCCACTGCGTGTATGTATAGCGGGCCATCCAAATACACCCTTCACAATTCCTTTCTCTGTATGCACATTTACGCGCATAGAAGGGGCAATTAAATGATCAGAACCTCCGTTGCGAATAACATAAATCAAGCCATCACTCGTAATGTAATTTACATACCACGATATTTCATCGGCATGTGCTTCTATTACTACTTTGTATTCTGCCTTCGGATTAATAATCCCTACCGCTGTTCCGTAATTATCTACATAGGTTTCATCTACATACGGACGAATATAATCCAACCATATTTTTTGTCCAGAAATCTCGAAAGAAGTAGGAGCTGCATTGTTTATATATTTTTCGAAAAACACAATCGAGTTCTTGTTCGTAACTGCTTTTGTTTTTGTAGTGGATTTCTTTGCCATATTTGTTTATTAAGTTATTAAGTTATTATGTTATTGGGTTATTAAGTTATTATGTCACTAAAATGCTTTATTAGCACACTAGCACACTAACACACTAGCACACTACAAAGGGATATTGCCGTGCTTCTTCTTCGGGTTATTCTTCACTTTGTTTTCGAGCATTTTAAATGCTTTAATTAATTTCTCACGTGTTTGCGAGGGTTCAATTACTTCATCAATAAAACCACGCTCTGCAGCGCGGTAAGGGTTAGCAAACATATCTGAATATTGTTTTTCTTTTTCCAACCATTTCGCATCTTTATCCGTTGCTTCTGCAATTTCTTTTTTGAAAATAATTTCGGCAGCACCTTTAGCACCCATTACTGCAATTTCTGCAATAGGCCAAGCATAGTTCATATCGGCACCAATGTGTTTAGAATTCATTACATCATAAGCACCACCGTAAGCTTTACGAGTAATAACCGTAATGCGTGGAACGGTTGCTTCACAAAATGCGTATAACAATTTTGCACCGTTGGTAATAATTGCATTCCACTCTTGGTCGGTACCTGGTAAGAAACCTGGTACATCTTCAAACACTAATAAGGGGATATTAAAGCAATCGCAAAAACGCACGAAACGTGCCGCTTTGGTAGAAGCATTGTTATCTAATACACCTGCTAAAAACATCGGCTGGTTAGCAACAATTCCAATGCTTTTGCCCGCCAAGCGAGCAAAACCTACTACTATGTTTTCGGCAAAATTTTTATGTACTTCTAAAAAAGTATTTTCATCAATTACATTATTAATTACTTCGCGTATATCGTAAGGTTGATTAGCATTTTCGGGAATAATGTTGTTTAGTTCTTCTCTTACTTCGTTCGCAGGTTCATATGAAATACTTGGAGCGCGCTCTTCACAATTTTGAGGCATGTAGCTCAATAATTGTTTGATATGGTTTATGCATTCTATTTCATTTGCGCAAGAGAAATGTGTAACGCCCGATTTGGTAGAATGTGTACTTGCACCACCTAACTCTTCAGAACTTACTTCTTCATGTGTAACGGTTTTCACTACGTTTGGTCCGGTTACGAACATGTACGAAGTGTTTTCTACCATCAAAATATAATCGGTAATGGCAGGCGAATAAACTGCGCCACCCGCACAAGGGCCCATAATGGCAGAGAGTTGTGGAATTACACCCGATGCCATGGTATTGCGATAAAAAATATCGGCATAACCGCCTAAAGAAACTACCCCTTCTTGTATACGAGCACCACCCGAATCGTTTAACCCGATAACCGGTGCACCGTTTTGCATGGCAAGATCCATGATTTTACATATTTTCTCGGCATGAGTTTCAGATAAAGAACCGCCAAACACAGTAAAGTCTTGTGAGAACACATACACCAATCTGCCATTCACCGTTCCATAACCTGTTACCACCCCATCACCTAAATACTGCTCATTCTCTAAACCGAAATCGTGCGAACGATGGGTAACAAACATTCCAATTTCTTCGAAACTCCCTTCGTCCATTAAAAAATGGATACGTTCACGTGCAGTTAATTTTCCTTTTTTATGTTGAGAATCAATTCGGGCTTTACCACCACCCAATAATGCCTCTTCTTGCTTTTTACGAAGCAAATCTATCTTAGTATTCATAAGGCTAAAGTATGTAAAAATCATATAAATATTACACATCTATGCATCTTTTTCCCCCATTTTTAAGTATTCTTGTAAACAGTAAAGCTTTTTTAAGGTCTACCTTGATTGGTTAATTTACTATATTTTTATTTTTTAATTTTTAATTCGAATGAATTCATCGAAAGAGCACATTGGTTCTGGCATACAGAAATATTTCTTATGGAAAAATCTTCAGAAAGATTTACCAGCCAGTATTGTTGTATTTTTAGTAGCCTTACCATTATGCCTAGGTATTGCCTTGGCTTCTGGAGCACCATTATTTGCGGGTATCATTACCGGTATTATTGGCGGTATTGTAACCTCTTCCATTAGTGGCTCGCAATTATCTGTATCAGGCCCTGCAGCCGGACTTACAGTAATCGTACTTACTTCTATTGCTGCTTTAGGCAGTTTTCAATTATTTCTTGCAGCTGTTGTATTAGCCGGAATTATGCAAATAATTATGGGCTTGCTTAAAGCTGGCACCATAGGTAATTATTTCCCATCATCCGTTATTGAAGGTATGCTCGCTGCCATCGGTGTAATTTTAATATTGAAACAAATACCTCATGCAGTAGGCTACGATAAAGATTACCAAGGTGATTTCGATTTTAATCAACCCGACCACGAAAACACATTTACCTCAATTATTTCTGCGTTTGAATACATTAACATGGGTGCAGTAATTATTTGCGTTCTCGCAATTTTGATTCTAATATTTTGGCCTAAAGTAAAGAAATTGGCCATTGTTCCATCTGCATTAATTGTTGTTGCGCTTGGAGTTATCTTAGGTAAAGTTTTTGCAGGAACTTCTTTAGCAATTTCGGCAGAGCATTTTGTGCAAATACCAATGGTTAATTCTAGTGCAGAGTTTTTTGGTTTATTTGTTGCGCCCGACTTTTCTCAATTGTTAACTAATAAAGCAGTTTGGACAGTAGCAGCCACAATCGCCATAGTTGCAAGTTTAGAAACATTGTTGAGCTTAGAAGCAGTCGATAAAATAGATCCAATAAAAAGAGTGTCGCCTACCAACAGAGAACTAATTGCGCAAGGTGTTGGAAATACTGTAGCAGGAATGCTTGGAGGCTTACCAATGACTGCTGTAATTGTTCGTTCATCGGCAAATGTTAACTCTGGCGGAAGAACAAAAGTGAGCAGTATTGTTCATGGTTTTTGGTTGCTCATTTCATTGCTCTTTATACCAGGCATCATTAACATGATTCCACTTTCTGCATTGGCAGCTATTTTATTAATGACAGGTTATAAATTAGCGAAACCAGCATTAATAAAGAAAATGTGGAATTTAGGGTATGATCAATTTATACCATTTATAGTTACACTTTTAGCGGTTGTGTTTACCGATTTATTAAAAGGTGTAGGGATTGGTATGGTAGTAGGAGTGTTCTATATTTTACGCACGAACATGCGCAACCCATACTTCTTCAAATTAGAAAAAGGCGGAGGGTCTAATAAAACGTATAGGCTAGAATTATCGCAAGAGGTTTCGTTCTTAAATAAAGGTGCAGTTCAATATGCATTCACACATTTACCAAACGACTCTAAAGTAATTATCGACGCAACTAATTCCAGGTTTATAGACCATGATGTAATAGAAATTATTCATAACTTTAAAGACAATGCCTATACTCGAAACATAGAAGTAGAACTCATAGAAGTAAAAGAAAAATACGACATCCCAAAATTTAACATTTAAAAAATTTACCCCTCAAAACCCCAATTCATAATTCATAACCCCTAATTCATAATTCATAATTCATAATTCAAAATTCACCCCATGCCACATAGAGACCTACATTCAAAAATCACCAACTACAACGACCTGTTAGAAGGAAACCGTAAATGGGTAGAAGAAACCTTACAAGAAGATCCAGAATATTTTCATCGTTTAGCAAAAGGACAGGAGCCACCAGTTTTATGGATTGGTTGTTCTGATTCGCGTGTACCTGCGAACCAAGTTACAGGAACTTTGCCAGGCGAAGTGTTTGTACACCGTAACATTGCAAACGTAGTTAGCCATGCCGATTTAAATTTACTATCGGTAATGGATTATGCGGTGAATGTGTTAAAAGTAAAATACATTATTGTTGCAGGCCATTACAAATGTGGTGGTATTGCAGCAGCATTAACTAACAAACAATTTGGAGTAATTGATAATTGGTTGCGCCACATTAAAGATGTTTACAGATTGCACAAAGCAGAGGTAGACGCTATTGAAGATCCTAAAGCGAAAGAAGACCGCATGGTAGAATTGAACGTGGTAGAAGGTGTGTTAAATGTTTGCAAAACTACCATCATACAAAACGCATGGTCGTCTGGCCAAGAGTTATCAGTACACGGTTGGGTAATCGATATTCATACTGGATATGTAAAAGACCAACACGTTTCTGTAAGCAATAACGACCAGATGGATAAGGTGTACCAGATGGACCGGTTTTAACAATTTTTTAGCTCACAAAGGACACCAAGTACACACAAAGGATCACAAAGAAAAACTTAGTGTACCATTGTGTCTACTTCGAGTACTTTGTGACCTAAATTTAATTTCGATTATAGTTTTACACCGTAATACCTTACACCCGAAGTTTGCGTAACTTTTGTGCCCACAGTTTGTGTTGAAGTTGCGTTGATGCTTTTATTTTCGTAATCGACATACTCATTATACCGAACCACTTCATATTGGTTCAGGTTCCTGAAATTACTTAAATTGTAAAAGTGTAATTTATCTTTTGTGGAATTCAAGGTTAATACGCCACTAAACTCATGACCTAATTTTGTGTCTTCAATTGAAATTTTTCCATTAATGCATTTTACATTTAGCAAAGTGTCATTTATCAATACATCAGCTTGGTTTTGAGAAAAATAATACCTGTTATCAAAATTGTAAATACCACTCATGGTACTCAAAGTGTTTTCTATTTCTAATAAATCTAAGGTGTTTCTGGTATAGTAACTAGTAACATTATCTTCTGTTCTATAGATGGTAAATGTTTTCACTTGTTTGTCTTGATATTGAAAGACAGTAGAGTCATTTATAGAATAAAGCTCATTAGGATGCTGATTGTCATAACAAATTGTGTATAAATCTTTGCCTGGAAAATGCATATAAAATTTATAAACAGTAGGATTGATACTTATACAAAAAACCGAGTTAGATATATTTAGATTACGCACATCGAACTCAACTGAAATTGAATCTATTTGATTGTTACTGTTGCTAACAACTAGCTTTACAACATGGATATTGCCATTATTAAATATATGAATTGGTGACAGCTCATTACTTAATGAGGAATCACTAAAATACCATGTACATTTCTCAAACCCTTTTGATTTATTTATGAAATAAACTTTGTTGGGGCTATCAATATTGTATTTTACTTGGAAATCGGCATTTAATGTGTCAGACTGACTTTGTTGTTGTTTGTATGTTATACTATTATCTTCCTTTTTGCAAGATATGATAATCAAAATCAAAACCAATATTATTGAAAACTTATGCATTCTTCAATTTAAGAATTTTATTGGTTTTTTAATAATTTAACTATTTTTTTAGTTCACAAAGGACACCAAGTACACACAAAGGATCACAAAGAAAAACTTAGTGTACCATTGTGTGTACTTAGAGTACTTTGTGACCTTTTACCCCATGAACGGATACCTATAATCCTTCGCCGGATCAAATGTTTCCTTAATAGTACGTGGAGAAACCCAACGCAATAAGTTAATCATCGAACCAGCTTTATCATTCGTACCCGAACCTCTCGCACCACCAAACGGTTGTTGACCAACAACAGCTCCAGTACATTTATCGTTGATATAAAAGTTACCTGCAGCGTTTTCTAGTTTTTTAGTAGCAAGTGTTATTGCGTATCTATCTTGCGCAATTATAGCACCTGTTAACGCGTAGATAGAAGTTGAATCTACCAATTCTAAAGTCTCTTCAAATTTTGCATCCTCAAACACAAATACGGTTAACACAGGTCCGAATAATTCTTCGCACATGGTTACGTATTTCGGATCTTTTGCCACTATAACCGTTGGCTCAATAAAGTAACCTTTAGATTTATCGTAATTTCCACCGGCAATAATTTCTACCGATGAATCTTTTTTTGCAGCATCAATATAGGATGCCAATTTATCAAATGATTTCTGGTCGATTACCGCATTTATAAAATTGCTGAAATCTTCGGTACCACCCATTTTAAAAGTAGCCATGTCTTTCTGCATTCTCTCTTTAATAGCTGGCCATAATTTTGCCGAAACATATACTCTAGATGCTGCCGAACATTTTTGTCCTTGGTACTCAAATGCACCTCTTACAATGGCCACGCTTGCTGCTTCCACATCTGCCGACTCGTGCACTACAATAAAATCTTTACCACCTGTTTCGCCAACAATGCGTGGGTAGGTTTTAAATTTATG
>JAGVEE010000329.1 GCA_020058405.1 Sphingobacteriales bacterium | reverse complement strand
TTATATTCTCTCAACGTTTCATTCAGAGAAGTTTTTAAATCTGTAGATTCTTTTCTTTTACCAATTATTAAGGCGCAAGGTACTTGAAATTCTCCGGCTGGGAATTTTTTTGTGTAAGAACCTGGTATTACTACCGAGCGTGAAGGCACTACACCTTTATATTCTACAGGTTCTGCACCCGTTACATCAATTATTTTTGTAGAAGCAGTTAATACAACATTTGCTCCAAGCACCGCTTCTTTTTCAACACGAACTCCTTCTACTACTATACAGCGAGAACCAACAAAACATCCGTCTTCGATTACAACGGGTGATGCTTGTAAGGGTTCTAACACTCCACCAATTCCAACACCTCCACTTAAATGCACATTTTTTCCTATTTGTGCGCATGAGCCAACAGTTGCCCAAGTATCTACCATCGTTCCTTCATCAACATACGCACCAATGTTTACGTATGATGGCATCATAATTACCCCTTTTGCTAAAAAGGCTCCATATCTTGCCACTGCGTGTGGTACTACTCTTACACCTGCTGTTTTGTAATCGGTTTTCAATTTCATTTTATCATGAAAAACAAAAGGCCCCACTTTTATTTCTTGCATCACCGAAATTGGGAAATACAATAACACAGCCTTTTTTACCCATTCGTTTACATGCCATCTGTTCATTACTGGCTCTGCAACTCTTAATTCGCCTTTATCAAGTTTTTCTATTACAAACTCAATTGCTTGTATCACATCTGGGTAAGTCAGCATGTTTCTTTCTTCCCATGCTTTTTCTATTAATTCTTTATATTTATTAATCATATGCTGTAAATTTATACGATTTTACGAAATCTATTATAAATCTTTCAACATTAATTATTAAATATTGTGTTATGGCCGACGAGAACAAGGATAAAACGCGAATAGATAAATATTTATGGGCAATACGCATTTTTAAAACGAGGTCTTTAGCGAGTGATGCTTGTAAAGCAGGGCGAGTGAAGCTAGAAAGTCAGAGTATTAAAGCCTCTTATGTGGTAAAACAAGGTGATATTATCCATATTCAAAAAGATCAGCAAAAGAAAATTGTGAAGGTAATTGAGATTTTGGATAAAAGGGTAGATGCACCCAGCGCTCAAAAATATTACGAAGATTTAAGTCCTGTGAATGATACCCCACGTTTGTTTTCGGTATTTACAGTTCCTGTTTTAAAACGTGATAGAGGCAGTGGAAGGCCCACTAAAAAAGACCGTAGGGAGATTGATGATATACAATCTTCTTGGGAAGGAACTGAATAATTACAGGAAAAGTTAAATCATAATTTATAATCATAATATATTTTAATATTTTTATTTATATTAATTTATTGATTATATGCTTGATTTACAATATTTTATAAATTGAAAATTGCTGCATATCTATTAATAATACTTTATGAGCAAGCTTTTAAGGTATTATTATTGCTATTTGGAATTTCATATTGTTTGTTTTTTAGCAAAATATCTATATTTTTAGAAAACGACTACATTTTAACCCTAATTCTTACAAATGCTGAGAATAAAAAATATCCTAATGTATAAGTTTCTGTTTGTACTGTTAAGCTTGTTATTCAATTCATATGAATATACAAGTAATGCACAGTCGTTCTTATATCAACCCAAAAATGGCCAAAGTGCAGAGCCCTTAAATGAAGCTAACAATTTCGAAATTGTAATTAGGCAAGAGTTAACTAAATTCTTTTCTCCTAGTACATTTTTAGTAGACATTAACATGTTGAAAGGCAATGTGGAGGTAATAAAACCTGTTGCTGCCAATAGAAAGAAAAAAACTTTACAGCGCTTGCCGGGTATGCCTGTGTTGCCAAAGGGCTATCAAGATACAGAAACAGATACAACCAAAAATTATACATACAGCATAGAAGAGGTTGAATATTTATACATCAATATAATTGTAGATACCACGTATGCAAACACGGATATCGATTTTATTAATTCTTTAGTTCGATCAATAATACCCATCGACGAAACAAAAGGAGATGTCGTAAAAATTAAACGATCAGTTTTTCCGAAAGACAAAGATGATTTATTTGCTGGCGGTGCAGGCGCTAACACTCGCCCTGTACAACAACCCAACTATATACCAGAGGTTAGGCCACAAGATCCTGTAGAGAAGGATGAAAAACAGGAACCCTTAAAAGCAGAAACGGATAATACCTTGTTATATGTATTCGTGATTTTACTAATACTTTGTTTTATAATTATTGTTTTTGTAACCTACTTACTTTATCGTAAAAGCAAAGATCCTGAGAAGAAAAATAAAGAGGAAGATCCAAAATTATTAAACGGCCAAAATGGAAACGGCCAAGAACTCAGTGTAATTTATCCGAATGGCAATAACCCAGATGCACCATCATCTTACCAAACAGAGGACATTATAAATTACGAATTCAATCGCCAGCATGTTATTACAAGTGTAATTAGCAACCCTAAGGAAGTAGCAGGAATGATAGAGGCTTGGATGCTTACAAACCCAGAAGAGGGAAGAGCAAGAGCAGCCAATGCATTGAGTGCGGTGAATCCAAAGTTGTTAAACTTCCTTCGCCCATTTATGGCAGAAAATGCATACAGCGAATTGAATCAAGCAGTTTCTAATCATCAATTAAAATCGCATAACGATAAATACCAAGAAGCACGAGATTTTAGTAAAGAGTTACTTTCCTTAAATGCGGAGCCAGATAGGAACGAAGATTTATTTGAATTCTTAAATCAAATTACAGATTCTCAAATTATACACATGCTAAAAGAAGAGGACGATAATTTATCGGCAATTCTATTAGCACAATTAGACAGCAAGCGCACAAAAAATGTGTTGGGTATGATAGAAATCAACAGACGATCTTCTATATTAATGAAGATGAGTAAAATTGATTTCATATCTTCCTCAATATATAGAGAAGTAGCTACTTATTTCTCTAAGAAAGCGATAGATGTGAAGGGAATGAAGAATGTTGCGTTTGACGGCTTACAATCTATTTTAGACATTTTAGATCAAATGCAAGATGAAGACCAAGATCAATTGATTAGTTCTATTGCATCACAAGACTTAGACTTAGCTAATAATATTAAACAACAATTTGTTGGATTTAAAAATGTGGTTTACTTAACAGATTTGCAATTAGAAACAGCTTTAAGAGACATAGATACCAATACACTTGTGAATGCACTTACCGGATTAAGTTCGCACGTGCAAAATAAAGTTATTTCACAACGTGCACCACGTGAGCAATCACTTATTAAATCTGAACTCGAAAGTGGTAATCCAGTAAGTCCTGATGAAAGAGATCAATCACGTAAAATTATCATCGATTCTATTCGTAGAACTTTAAAACTTGTTGCTTAAATGAAAAAGATAGTATTGTTTATTATATTAACCGTAGGGGTATCGAATCTAAAGGCGCAAGTAGATAAAAATAATCCCATCATTCGCAAGCAACTAGAATTAGTTGAATTGATGGATGAAATTGTAGACAAGGTTCGCTTAAATGATTTGTTGTACAAAAGAATCGCATTGGTATCTTTTGATTATCCAGATTATATCATAAACGAAACCGAGGCCATTCAAATTAGAAGTAGAATTGAAGGTGCATTTGCCGCTAGTGGATTTACCATAATTGCTGCACCAGAATTCAAACAGAAACCATTAACCATTGTAAATGGTACAGACTCCAATCTTACCATCACTCGTCAGAATACTTTAGAAAGATTAATACTTGATGAAGAAAAGATGGAGGCTGTAATTGATAAATACTCTTTGCAAGCCTTAATGTACGTGCAGTTAACGTACGATCATATAACAGGTTATCAGGTAAATTTACAATTAGTAAAATCGCGTTCGAAAGAATTAATTTATAGTACCATCATTAATTCTAATCCTCAATTATACAATCCACGTAAAGCTCAATTTTCTGCAGCTGCCGGTGTAGCATTTTACAATACACAGACTTATGTTATTGATAATATAGAAATTTCAAATGGTAAAAAATTTACGGCAACTTGTGCAGATTTAGCAGTTAATTGGCGTCAATCAATGAATAAAAATCAATCTGGTTTTTATGGAATTAATGCGGGTATGTCTTTCTTAAATTTGTTAACTTCTGGAACAGATACGGGCATTGCAAAATTTTCCATGGTATTACCACATGGAG
>JAGVEE010000041.1 GCA_020058405.1 Sphingobacteriales bacterium | reverse complement strand
ATTTCTGCTGTATTTCTTCGGCATGACTTAATAAACCTTGTTCGTTTTCTAAAGCAGCTTGTTCTTCCGAAATTAAACCCACCTGCATTAATTCATCAAACTGAAATTTAATATAATCTTGTTCTTTAATGGCTTGTTCATACGCCAACTCTAATGAGTTAATTTCTTTAAGTATTTGTTGGTACCTGGTAAATCCCCCTTGGTATTTTAACAATAAATCTTTGTGGTTTGCAACACTATCAATAACATGTAATTGATAAGAAGAGGTATTTAAAGCAAGTGTTTCATGTTGCGAGTGGATGTCAACTAATTGTTCACCCAATGATTTTAACATTTGAATGTTTACAGGTGTATCATTAATAAAACCACGCGATTTGCCATCTACAGAAATTTCTCTACGTATAATACAGTGTTCATCGTAATCTAAATCCGCTTCTTTAAAAAATGATTGTAATGAAAAACCATTGAGCTTAAAATGACCTTCTATAATACATTTCTTCTGATTATTCTTTAGGCTTTTGAAATCAAATCGTTGACCGAGTAATAATCCCAACGCACCCAATATAATGGATTTACCAGCACCCGTTTCACCGGTCATGATGTTAAATCCACTATGAAGTTCTAACTCCAATTCGTCAATGATTGCGAAATTTTTAATGATGAGTTTCCTAAGCATAGCACATATCTTTTTCCAATGCTAAAATAAAGGAAAATAATGATAAAAAAATGGAAAAGAGAAACTTAGTTACTCTTGCTAATCTGCTGATACTTATTGCTATTACCCGGATCAATATCGGAGAGGGTCTGAATAATTGCTTGTTTATCACTTTGAACCGCCCTGCTAAATATATTTACAAACTCATCACTCTTAGCAGAAAAGAAAATATTTAAGAGCATAGAGTTAGGCCTTTCTCTTGCTAGCTTTAATAATTTCGGTAATAATTCTTTAATTTCTTCCCTACCATTTTCTACGTTTTGCGACATTACGTCCATCCCTAATCGATGGTATTTATAATTCGTTTCGCGTAATGGTTTAAAATTGTTGTCTAATAAATTGTCAACTAAAATAAAACGATTTCTAGTACCATCAAATGCCTTCCAACCTTTGCCGGGTTGAGTTTGAGCATTGTTTACTATTTGCCTAGCTTTTTGAAAATAAGTCGTTCCTCCGAATAAAGAATAACTATCATAATCTAAACCAACCATAATGTAAACATAGTATGCAATTAATGATGTTAAATTAGACCTTGCATCATTTTCGTTAAATTCTAATGGTTGATTAATGATGTATTTGAAAATCCAATCTTCGTCCATATAATTAAACATGGTAGAATTGTAAGAGGTATTATAGATGGGTCTACTAGATTGAATTTGTGCAGTAGCTTTAAATTCATCAATACCCAATTGTTCTTTTACATTGATAATTAAATTACACTCAATTCTTTCATTTATTTGAATAATATCAGTAGTCCACTTTGTATTATTAATAAACTCAAATATTGATTTCTCCATTTCAATAAAAATAGATTTATCGGTAGTAGCTAATTGTTGAGTTATAATTTGAACTTTACAATTAAGGTCTTGCGCTTTAGAGAACAAGGCAAGAAGTAAGAAAATAGAAATTAAAGTATATTTTTTAATCATTGTACTAAAGCTAATTCATTAACGAAACAATTTCGTTGATAATATCTACCGCCACTTCTTTTTTATTTTTTAAGTCAAAATCTATGACGTGTTTGTCTTTGTGGATAATGCTTATTTTATTAGTATCGCCACCAAAACCTGCACCTTTATCGTTTAAAGAATTTAACACAATCATATCAGCATTTTTACGTACTAATTTATCGGAAGCATTACTTTTTTCATTTTCAGTTTCAAGTGCAAAACCAACGAGTAATTGTTTTTTTTTCAATTTACCTAAACTACTTAAAATATCAATAGTTTTGGTTAATTCTAATTGTAGTGTATCGTCTTTCTTTTTAATTTTTTGTGAAGCAACCTCCGCAACTTTATAATCTGCAACCGCTGCACTCATTATTGCAATGTTTGTATGCTCAAATAATTCGATACAAGCATTATACATTTCAGTTGATGATTGAACTTCAATAGTATTAAAAGGATATTCTTTTAAATTTAATTGATTGGGACCGCAAATTAAACTCACTTCAGCTCCTCTGTTATAACATTCGAGTGCCAAGGCTAATCCCATTTTCCCAGTAGAATGATTGCCTATAAATCTCACAGGATCTATGGCTTCATAAGTTGGGCCAGCTGTAATTAATACTTTTTTATTGCTTAGGTCTTTTTTTTTTGAGAGAAATGACTCTATTTCTGAAAATAATTCTTCTGGTTCTGCCATTCTGCCTTCACCAATCAATCCACTCGCTAATTCACCATGTCGTGCAGAAATCAATTCATTTCCGTATGATTCTAATGTGGTAATATTTTTCTTGGTGGATGGATGTATGTACATGTCTAAGTCCATTGCAGGAGCAAATAATACAGGGCATTTTGCAGAGAGATACGTTGCTAATAATAAATTATCACAAATTCCATTAGCCATTTTAGCAATGGTATTAGCACTAGCAGGGGCGATTAAAAAAAGATCGGCCCAAAGTCCTAGTTCCACATGGTTAGTCCATTCACCTAAATCATTTTTTACAAAATCAGAATATACAGGTTTTTTTGAAAGGGTAGAAAGTGTTAAAGGGGTGATGAATTGTTTTGCATCATTTGTAATAATTACTTGTACCTCGGCACCTGCTTTTATTAACAAACGAATAAGTGTAGCTATTTTATATGCGGCAATACTCGCAGTAATACCGATCAGTATTTTTTTACCTTTCATAATACAAATCTATAATACTAAGATATAAAAAAACCCTCTCGAGGGAGAGGGTTGAATGATTATTCTTCTGTAAGTTTTCTTTGATAAATTTTATCTTCTAAAAATTCTTGAGTAGCTAAAAGGGAAGCTTTTGGCATTCTTTCGTAGTATTTAGAAATTTCAATTTGCTCTCTGTTTTCAAATACTTCTTCTAAATTGTCATTAGAAGTAGCAAATTCAGATAGTTTATTATTCAACTCTTCTTTCAAAGCAGCAGATATTTGGTTAGCTCTTCTAGAAATAACAACTACGCTTTCGTAAAGATTTCCAGTTTTACCATCTAATTCACGAATATCTCTTGTGATTGTAGAAGTTGGAGTGGTATTTTTTGCTGTATTACTCATATTAATTTGATAATTTCTTTAATTGTTCAATATTGGCGATGCAATTATTAAAAATACTTTGTGCTTCTTTTAAATATTTACTTGTCGCGTAAGAATCCACAAAGGTCTGATAATATTCCATAGTTTCCAAAAATCTTTCTGATTTTTTACTGTCGATGCTCATTTCTGCATATAAATAGGCAGATTTGATGCTTAAAAACATCATTTCTTCTCTGTATTTACTGTCAGGAAAGTCAATTAAAGAGTTTCTGAACGCAAATACTGCCGATTTATAATCGCCAATACTGTAATAAATCTTTGCATTATAAAAAGATTTCGACTCTAGTTTCTCTCTTAATCTATCGATAATGGTATTACTTTCTGCAACTCGTTGAGATTGTGGGTACATATTAATAAAGAGCTGCATAGCTTCTATTGCCTTGTAGGTATTGTCTTGGTCGAGTGTAAAATCTGGTGAATCTAAGAAATAACAATATGCGGCCATGTACCTGCATTCTTCAGTGTAAGTACTACGAGGATATGTTTCAGCAAAATTCTGAAAATGAAAGCGTGCGCTTATCATATCTTTCAGTCCGTAATGGCAATAAGCATAATAGTAATAAATCTTTTCAGCTTGCTCGGTACCACGGTAAACGTTTACTAACTCATCAAACAGTTGAAATGCACGGAAGTAATCTTCGTCATTGTAATACTTCACAGCCATTTCATATTTCTTTGGCAGGTCGTTGCCTTTCAATACTTTTTGATATTCACTTTTACAAGCTTGTAGGCTAATAGTTAATATAAGGAGTAAACTTATTTGAATTCTTACTGATTTAAACATTGTGCAAATATAGTTTTTAGCGCTAGTTATTAAAATTTTTAGCTAAAACGAATAAAAAGGAGCTACGGTATGTAAGTTTTTCGATTAATTTTCAAGGGGTTAAAATGAATATTGAAAAAAAGTGGTGCCTAGTCTTGTGAGAGTGCGTTCACATTTCTACATTTGCATCCCCGCAGAGGAGTTGTAGGGCGTTTTTATCAGAAATATATTTAAAAATAATTTTTGTAAACCGAAAAACATTTCTACCTTTGCAGTCCCCAAACGAGGGGATACTAAAATATCGAATTGTCGAATTTTCGAAAGGTCGAGAAAAGATTGAAAAAATTAAACAGTTAGTAAACAGAAACGGGTGGATCGAGGCCACAACTAACAGCGAT
>JAGVEE010000211.1 GCA_020058405.1 Sphingobacteriales bacterium | reverse complement strand
GCATCTGCAGCTGCTGCTTCACGTAATGCTCTTGAAGTTTCAACAGATACGATTGAGTTTGCTTTTGCATCTAAGATTACACAATTAGGTACCGAAACCTCGCTTACGCGGATCATTTTACCTAATTCTAAGCCTTCAATGTTTACCATAACATTGTCTGTCATGTCTTTTGGTAAACCTTTAACTTTTAATCTTTTAATTTTATGCACTAATTTACCACCCATTTTAACACCTGGAGATGTTCCGCTGAAACGAACTGGCAATAACATAATAACCGGTTTGTCTTCAAACACTTCCATAAAATCAATGTGATTGATTAAATCTGTTAATGGATGAAATTGGATATCTTGCATGGTAGATTTAAATTTCTTACCATCAATGTTTAATTCCACGAAGTAAACTTCAGGAGTGTACACAAGGGATTTTAGATCTGCTTCGAATACTGAAAAGTGAACTTGTTCTTTTCCACCATACAATACACATGGAACCTGACCTTGGTAGCGCAGCTCCTTTGCATCTCTTTTCCCTACGTTCTGACGTACAGAACCGCTAATTGAGATTGTTTTCATTTTTATTTTTATTTTAAATTGTTTCTTTTCTAACGACTAACTACTAATGACTAGTGACTAGCCTTACGATATTTTAAAGAGTTCGCTAATTGAACCGTGCTCGTTCACATTTGCAATTGCCTTACTAAACAAATCTGCTACAGAAAGCACCTTAATTTTAGGGCTTGTGTGCTTCAATGGTATGGTATCGCAAACGATTAACTCTTCTAATACCGAATTTTCAATGTTTTCATACGCTTTGCCTGATAATACTGGATGTGTACAAACTGCTCTTACGCTGCGTGCACCTTTATCCATAATTAATTTGGCAGCTTTGGTTAATGTTCCAGCGGTATCTATTAAATCATCTACCAATACGATGTCTTGCCCTTCTACATCACCTATCACATTCATCGATTCTATTTCGTTGGCACGTTTACGTTGTTTATCGCAAATAACCATCTCCACATTTAAAGCCTTTGCAAAAACCCTTGCTCTACTTGTACCACCCATATCTGGAGCAGCAATGGTAAGATTGGGCAAATTCAAACTCTTTATATATGGTATAAACACCACCGATGCATCTAAGTGATCTACCGGCACATCAAAAAATCCTTGTATTTGTGCTGCGTGTAAGTCCATAGTCATTACTCTATGTGCCCCCGCAGTTGTAAGCATATTAGCTGCTAAACTCGATCCGATAGAAACACGTGGTTTATCTTTACGATCTTGGCGTGCTAAACCAAAATATGGGATAACTGCGATAATATAATGCGCAGAAGCCCTTTTAGCTGCATCAATCATCAACAACAATTCCATCAAATTATCTTGAGGCGCATATGTTGATTGAATGATAAAAATATCACAACCTCTTATAGATTCGTTAAATGAAGGCTGAAATTCGCCATCGCTGAACCTACTTAAAGTTAAATCCCCTAATTTATTTCCACTAGCATTCGCAATTTGCTCCGCTAATTCTGAGTTAGCTGATCCAGCAAAAAGCTTAATTGGATTGAAATGTAAAGGCATAATTTCTATATTAATAAAAAAGGGATTGCATTAATACGTTCAACGCAATCCCTTTTTATGTTGTCCGACTAGGGCTCGAACCTAGACTCTTCTGGACCAAAACCAGACGTGTTGCCAGTTACACCATCGGACAATTTCCCCTAAAATTTCTCTTTGGGTCTGCAAATGTAGAAAAGGGATTGGTTGAAAGCAAAAATATTTTAAAAAAACAGAAAATAGTCGTTAGTCTTTAGTCCTTAGTAGCTAGAAAACTTAGATTTTACCGTGACAGCTGTCGAATTCCACAGGATGATTTTTTAATCTACATTAATCTTACTAGTTTGAACATTCTAAAGACTAATGACTAAATACTAAAGACTATAGACTAGATTAACACAAATATTACCAAGCTTCAAAAATAAATTCCTATTTTCGACGCTTATCGATAATCAATAGAGGATATAAAATAGAGTTATGTTAAAATTCAAATCATTAAACAATGTGTTCGGATGGCTAAGTTTTGCAATTGCAACCTTAACCTACGCGATGACGATGGAAACCACTGCAAGTTATTGGGACTGCGGGGAGTTTATTTCAGCTGCTTATAAATTACAAGTAGTTCACCCTCCAGGTGCTCCTTTATTCTTGTTAATTGAACGTTTGTTTTCAATGTTTGCAAGCTCACCAGATAATGTAGCTTATTTCACAAACTTAGGTTCGGGCTTATCTAGCTCTGCAACTATTTTGTTTTTATTCTGGTCGATTACCTTAATGGCAAAAAAATTAGTTGGTAAAAAAGAGGAAGACTTCAACGCAACTGATATCATTTTAGTAATTGGTTCTGGATTAGTGGGTGCCTTAGCTTATACTTTCTCAGATACCTTTTGGTTTTCTGCTGTTGAAACAGAAGTATACGCAATGTCGTCTCTTTGTACTGCAGTTGTGTTCTGGGCAATATTAAAATGGGATAACATTGCAGACCACAAACACTCTGATCGTTGGTTAGTATTTATTGGCTTAATAATTGGTTTATCTATCGGTGTCCATTTACTTAACTTATTGGCTATACCTGCCATTGCGTTTGTATATTATTTCAGAAGATTTAAAACAACTACAAAAGGTATTGTTTACACCGCTCTTGCTTCTATTGGAATTTTAGGATTTATACAATTCGGAATTATACCAGGCATAGTGAGCATTGCAAGTAAATTCGATTTAATATTTGTAAACGGATTGGGCTTACCTTTTTGGTCGGGTGCATTTGTTTGGTTTATTATATTGATTGCTGGAATATACTTTGCAACTGTTTATAGTATTCGTAAAATGAATGTATTGTTGAATACCTCCTTAATGGTGTTAACAGCTATATTAATTGGATACTCTTCTTATGCAATGATTTCTATTCGCGCGAAAGCAGATACAAATATTAATATGTATGCGAATGACAACATCTTCAATTTAATTTCTTATTTAAATCGTGAGCAATACGGTGAAACACCTTTATTAACTGGTCAGTTCTTTACTGCTCAATTAGAGTCTGAAAAAGAAGGTGCGATGCAATACAGAATTGAAGATGGTAAATATGTAGAAACAGTTCGTAAAACTAAACCTGTTTGGGACAAGAAAAACTCTGGATTATTCCCGCGTATGTGGAGTAATCAACAAAACCATATTTCATTTTATAAAACTTGGTCGTCATTAAAATCTACTACCAACAAACCTAGCATGAGTGAAAATTTACATTTCTTCTTTAGCTACCAAGTTGGACATATGTACTTCAGGTATTTTATGTGGAATTTTGCGGGTCGCCAAAACGATATCCAAGGACATGGTAATATTACCGATGGAAATTGGTTGAGTGGTATTAAAGCAATTGATGAATACAGATTAGGACCACAAAATAATTTACCAGATTACTTGGCTAAAAATACTTCGAGAAATGAATTGTATTTCTTGCCATTAATTTTAGGAATTATTGGTATGTTATTTCACTTCAGAAGAAACATGAAAGATGCATCGGTTGTAATGATGATGTTTTTCTTTACTGGACTTGCAATTGTAATTTACTTAAATCAATATCCTTACCAACCAAGAGAACGTGACTATGCGTATGTTGGATCGTTTTATGCATTTGCTTTTTGGATTGGTTTAGGTGTGTTTGGTTTATATGATTTAATAAGTAAAAAATTAAACGGACCGGTAGTAGCAACGGGAGTATTAGGATTAACTTTATTAGCAGTGCCAACTTTAATGGCAAATGTTGAATGGGATGACCACGATCGTTCGAACAGAACTGTGGTAAGAGATTTTGCATATAACTATTTAAACTCTTGCGCACCGAATGCCATATTGTTTACCATGGGTGATAATGAAACCTACCCATTATGGTATGCACAAGAAGTAGAAGGTATACGTACGGATGTTCGCGTAGTAAACTTAAGTTTATTAGGCATGGATTGGTACATCGACCAAATGCGTGAAAAATCGTTAGAAGGCGACTCTGTTTCTTTCACGATTCCATCAACAAAATATGTACAAGGATCTAGAGATTATATTCCTTTTTACGATATGAAAATTGGCGGTGTTTCTGAATTAAAAGATGTAATAAATTTTGTAACGAGTGATGATAAAGCTGCGATGATGCAAACTCGTACGGGTAAAAGCATAAACGTGTTGCCTACAAAACTTGTTCGTATAAAAATTAACAAAGCAGATGTAATTGCTGCTGGTTTAGTAAAAGCAGAAGATAGCGCTATGATTGCTGATTACATTGAGTTCCAATTGAACAAAGATGGGTTAGTGAAAAACGATTTAATGGTATTAGATTTATTAGCAAACAACACATGGACTCGCCCAATTTATTTTGCAGCAACCATGGGAAGCGATAATTATTACGGATTAAATGAATACTTAGCATTAGAAGGTTTAGCATTACGATTAACTCCGATACGCAAACCACGTAACCAAATGGGAACACCTGGTTCTGTAAATGCTGATGTGATGTATGAAAACGTGATGAACAAATTTAAGTGGGGTAATATGAGCGACTCTTCTGTATACATCGATCCTGAAACAGCTCGTATGAGTTATAGTTTCCGTATTCAGTTCTTCCAATTAGCAGATGCTTTATTTAACGAAGGCAAAAAAGATTCGTGTGAAAAAGTAATGGATAAATTGTTTGAAATTTTACCAAAAGCTCCAACATCATTACAATACAAAGTATTTGATTTTAGATTTGTAGATATTTACTACCGTTGTGGTAAAAATGAAAAAGCGAATACTCTTGCAAATAGTATCGTTAGAGAAATTACTCAGAACTTAGATTACTACAAACAATTTACTGGCAAGAAAATGAATATGTACACTGAAGAAGTTCAGCAAGGCATTGCAATCTTGAACGAAATTGGCAGAATTGCTGGTCAGTATAACGAAGCGAAATTCTCTGATGAAGTAAATAAGAAGTCTGCAGAGTACCAAAAAGACTTTCAGTACTTATTTCAATAATACTTAAATAAGTCAATTTTAAAATAAATTAAAAAGGGAACCACAAGTTCCCTTTTTTTGTGTTGTAACCTTAACAAAGTATTTGCGTTAAAGATATTAAATCCCCTTATCGAAAAAATTATGGAACAAGTAATTTTCGCTAGAAAAAACACTAAACTTTTAGGACAACTTTATTCTGATTTTGATAGTAGATATCAAACCGAACAAGCAATGTTATCTGACCTTTCTAATGAAATGCATGAAGATGCTATTCGCTTTTTGAATTTAAACGAACTAGAAAAAGCGCAAACTAGCTTGTTCGCATTAGCGAGTTGGTTGAGCAGAGATGTTCAGTATTTCATGAAAATGAAAAACAATAAACAACGCATGTATGAATATGATTTAGTTTCGAGTTTGCAATTAATGGGGCAACTCATTAACATTTGCGAAGACTTTAAACAATGGGATATCGCTTTTGAATTACAAAGAGAATACGCTAAGTTAAACATTAGGTATTCTCTTATGAGAGAAGCCGCGTAATCGAAGATTAGAATGTTCGAATTTTCGAAACTTCGAACATTCGATTACCCTTCAACCACTACTCCCATTGCGCTGAATTTCTCAATACGTTGTTCGATGCGCTTTTGAGTATCGAGTTTTGATAACTCGCTTAGGTCTTTTAATATTTTATTTTTAACTGTTTCAATAATTTCCGCTGGGTTGTGGTGAGCACCACCTAGCGGTTCTTTTACAATACCATCAATTAATTTATTTTTAAACATGTCTTCGGCAGTTAATTTTAACGCATCCGCAGCACGTTCTTTATAATCCCAACTTCTCCATAAAATAGAAGAACATGATTCTGGTGAAATTACAGAGTACCATGTGTATTCTAACATGTACACCTTATCACCTATTCCTATACCCAATGCTCCACCTGATGCTCCTTCGCCAACTATGAAACATAAAATAGGCACTTTAAGTACCGACATTTCTAACAAGTTTCTAGCAATGGCTTCTCCTTGTCCGCGCTCCTCAGCTTCTAAACCTGGGTAAGCACCTGGTGTATCAATAAATGTTACTACTGGTATGTTAAATTTTTCGGCCATTCGCATTAAACGCAATGCCTTACGATAGCCCTCTGGATTTGCCATACCAAAATTACGGTATTGGCGCATTTTAGTATTTATGCCTTTTTGGTGACCAATAAACATGATAGTTTGGCCATTTACAGTACCTAAGCCTCCTACAATCGCTTTGTCGTCGCCTACAGTTCTATCGCCATGCATTTCGATAAAATCGTCGCACATGGTTTCTATGTATTGTAAGGTATATGGACGTTCTGGGTGACGAGATATTTGAACTTTCTGCCAACCAGTTAAATTGGTGTATAAATCTTGTTTTGCCTTTTCGATCTTCTCTTCTAGTTCTTTGATGGTTGCACTAACGTCTACTTTCGACTTTTCTGCAACTTGTTGAACCTTTTCCAACTGATCCATTAACTCGCCAATCGGTTTCTCAAAATCAAATGATAAATTCATTGTTCAGGGGTTTGTTTGAAAGAGCAAAGTAAAGGTTTTTTTCGAAGATTGGAAATTTCAAAGATTCGAAAGGTCGAAAATTCGAATCTTCGAATTGGTTTAGTTATTAATAGAATACTGCAGCCCTACGTAATAGGTACGTGGATCTGAGGGCAAAATGCCTGGCCCTGGGTAACCGTCGGCTCTGCGTGTGAAATATAACTCGTTTAGCACATTATTGATCCCCGCAGAAATAGATAGTTTTTTCCAAGTATAATCCATCGATAAATCTACCACAGAATATGCCGGAATAATTCCACCAACTGCATTGGAAGTTTCTGTTGCATTACTAGCATCCGCAAATTGCTGTGTTAAGTAAGTGTATTGCAAACTTCCTGAAAAATTAGATCGCTTTACTTGTAGTCCTGTTTTAAAATTTAGCTCTGGCACATATTCTACCAAATTGCCTTTTATACTTAGGTCCTCCCCTTCTAAATAAATTGCATTTATAAAAGCTATGTTCACAAAATATTTCAACTTAAACTTTGCATCTTTTTTAAACCATTGTACAATGTCGGTTTCAACAAAACTTTCTAATCCTATATTTCTAGAATCGGCTACATTCGTTCTGTATCTATAAATTTGATAAGTACTAGTATCCGATTTTAACAAGGTGCCAATTCTATCGTTATATTTCAATAAGAAAAAAGTAAAATCGTATGTAATTAATGTTGATCTACTCCCTCTAAAGCCTATATCCATTGACATTCCCGACTCATCTTTTAAATTAGGATCTACAATTAAATTCGGATTTAGTACTCGCATATCGTTAAAATTAATAGAACGATAATTTTGAGAAATATTAACATAAATTTCATTGTTTTCTGTTGGTTTAAACGAAACACCTAATCCTGCCAGAGCAAAATTTCTAGAAGAATTTCTGTTATCATCTATTCTGTTTTTATAGATAATAGTGCCTGCTAAATTTCTTTGTATATCATTATAAAAACCTTTTGCTTGTGTATTAATAATTTCGTAACGTAAACCTGGAGTAATGCTCCAACGTGGATTAATATTAAACAGGAATTCTGAAAATAAGGCAATGTTTTTACTTGGAAATGCAAAATCAGAATAGTCTAATGACTCAGGATTTAAAAATTGAAAATCGTTTTTATTTCCAGTAGTATTTGCATTTGCTAAACCCTGCTGCCTATATGTATTTCCTTGGTAATAGCGTGCACCAATAATAAAAGTGGAAGGTAGAGAATTGTATTGGAACGTGTGTAGTAAGCGAGTTTCATTTCCGAAATTATTGTACTGGTCTGTCAATAAATCGCGTTCTTTCATTGGGTCGGCTCTGTTAATAAAACCAAGTATTCCCAAGGCATTTCGCTCTGCGTTTAAATAGAAAAATTTGTTATTAATTTTCCACGATGAATTAATTGAATAATCATACGTAATAGCAGAAAGTGCCCACTTTACTTCGAACCAATTACGTGTTCTATATACTTGACTTGGGTCGTTTGCAAATTGCGCATCTGTTAAACCTCCTGGCTGCTGTGCCAAATAATACATATACGTTTGTTCGAATTTTATTTTCGATTTCGCGTTTATCGTATATTCAAAATTTCCAAAATAGGTATGTTGATTAAAATTAGAATATGCTCTCCAAGAACTGCCTTGTTTGTATTGATAAAAATGATAAGTGTTCCATTTCTTTTTGTGGTAGGCAAGGCTTGTAGAACTTGTAAACAAACCAAAAGAGGCCATGGTATTTTTCTGACTAAGTTGTAGCCCATTTGTTTCTTTTGCCTTTTTTAATTTGAAATTAATAAAGCCACCGAACTGTGTTCCATATTGTAAAGATGCTGCACCTCTCACAATTTCTATACGTTCAACTAAATCAGTAGCTGGGGTGTAATAACTTTCGGGATAACCGAGTGCATCGGCACTTATATCATACCCATTTTGTCGGGTATTAAAATTAGAAACTCTATTAGGGTTTAGTCCTCTACCACCTATACCTAATTGCAATCCAGCGCCTTCATTCTCAAAAATATTTAGGCCTGCAACTTTCGAAAATATTTGTCGCGCATTATTACTTGCCGTATTTGCATTTATGTCTGAAAGTACAATTACTTCTGATTTTTTAGATGCATAAATCGCGTCAGCTTCAACATTTCGCAAACGCATAAAACTCATTTTCTCGGCTTGGTCTTTTACTACAACTTCTGCAACATCTACCTTCATGGTATCTTTTAAGGTTTGTTGAGCAAACGCATTAGATACCAAGCAACATATACCAACTACTACAATACTATTCTTCATCATCCAAAATCCAGTTCTTAGCTCTCCAAGTATTATTTTCTTTGCCTAAATCAACATTCGGGTCTATAAATTTCTTCGAACCTCTACCATTTAAATTCACGAAAACATCTGCCACAATTATTGGTTCTTTGATGCCTTCTCTTATGTAAATATTTTTTAATTGATGTGCATATTGAACCAGCATATCTGGCTGAGTAGCCATCATCTTTTCTTGGTTCATGCTTAAATGCTCTCTGTTGTTAACTTCTACCTTTTTCCCGGTTGCCGAATCTATTACATAAAAAAATGCAGTTCCCGCTTTTTCCATTAACATCACCCGCCATGAAAAACGGTAGCCTTGCTCTGTCCAATATAAATTACCCGGATACATTAAATACCTAAATGGTATTAGTAATTGTATGATAAAAAATAAAATAAAAAAAGATTTGAACAGACTCGAATTTTGTAATGGTGTTTGCACAAACACCGCATTTTCAGTTTTAAAAAACCTAGCTAATTTTCTCAATACGTTTTCATGAAAATTTTCTGAAAAGAAAATCAGTGTCGATAATATCATGATGTATGGAAACATTCCTATTGGGAATAATATCCGAGTAAGCACATGGAATATTATTACAAATGCATAAGCAAAAATCCGGGTTCTCTTATTCAATAAAAAGAAAACAATAAACAAATCGTAAGCTGCGCCAAACCAAGAGAACAAATAAGCTACCCACTCAAACGTTAACAATTCACCAATAAGTGGTAAATGCATTTGTGCCGGTAACCATATTTTTAATGGCAAAGCGTGCAAAAGCCAATCTGTATTAAGCTTCGCAATGCCCGCAAAAATGTACACAATGGCTAACTGTCCTTTTAAAAACCACAATGCATATTCAGTAGTTTTATTACTTGCTTGCACTCGTTTAAAATAAACATCTAAAGAAAATCTTTTATGTGCTGGCAGAAATATCAGAATAAAAGCTATTAAACTTACAAAGTAATAATGGTTTAAATAATTTGATTTATCTAGTAATTCAACATACGTAAAACTCAGAAAAAAAATAAAAGCAGAGGCTCTGTAAAACAAACCCAGCATTATAGTACTAGCAGAAATTAGCATTGCTATAAACATTATATACATTGCGTTTCCGGGCAATGGTTTCAACCAGTAAAAACCTTCAAACGGAAAAAACATTTTAGGCATGATGTAAAAATCCTGCACCCAACCCATCGACATAAATCTGATGGTGGAGTACAACATCATAAAGCCAAATAAAATACGGAACACCACCAAAGGTGCATTCGATTTTTCTTCGTTAAAATATGCTTGAATAGATGTTAACATTAATCACCATCATTATCTTGGTAGGTAATCATTATGCCCAACGCAGATGGCATATCTGTTTTAGTATAAATAATACAACGCTGCACTTCTGTATATGCTGTTTCTACAAGGCTTGGTTGACTTATAATTGCATCGGATAAATTTGAAGGCAATGCCTCGACTGCATTTTTAGCATTTGTTAATTGTTCGAAAATTTTCAAATCTAAATCCACTCCATTGTTTTTTGCGGAAACTGCTTTTAAGTATTCATCTAAACCAGTACCAAGTATTTGATCGTTCACATTTCCTGCAAAAATATTTTTAATTGAGTTGATGTTCAGTAAAATTAATTCTTTAGAAATTCCGGAATAATACCCTTCTACCATTTCAGGCAATGGAGTGCCCATTGTTTTCTTTCCTAATGGTATTCCAAGTTTTGCGGTTTTTAATATTTCT